>VFZQ01000636.1 GCA_016871135.1 Acidobacteriota bacterium
CGCGGCTGGACGGGTCGAACGGGCCGGCGGTGCGCGGCGGATTGCTCTTCACCGATAACAAGAACCGCCTGGCGTACAAGCGCGATCTGAACAATTTCGGGCCGAGAGTGGGTTATGCGTATCGGATCGGGAACAAGATCGTCGTGCGCGGCGGGTATGGCTTGACATTCGCCCCGACAGCCGACGTCGCGCCGACGACGGGCTTCAGCACGACAACGCAGCCGGCCACAACCGTGGGCAATGCGGGGTTGATTCCGATCACCGCGCCGGGGTGCTCCGGCGGCGCCTGCGGCATGCTGTCGAATCCGTTTCCCGATGGGATTATTGCGCCGCCGGGGCGATCTCAAGGATTGCTGACCAACGTTGGGCAGGGGATCTCGTACATCTATCCCGGCCGCGTGTTGCCTGCGCTGCATGCGTACTCGAGCGGCGTACAATTCGAACTGCCGTTCCGTTCGGTAATTGAAGTTTCCTGGAGTGCGAGCCGGACGAAGAATCTGCCGACGAACGTGAATTTGAACTCGATCACGGCGGAACAGTTCTTGTCGAACGGCGCCAATTTGACCGGCACGGCGGTTCGGAATCCCTACGCGGGCCTGCTGCCGGGATCGGCCTTGAATGGGGCGACGATGACGCTGCAACAGTCGTTGCTGCCGTATCCGCAGTACACGAGCGTAACGGAGTCGGCGCGGAGCATCGGGAGGGCGCGGTACGATTCATTCCTGCTGCGGTTTGAGAAGCGGCTGTCGGCGGGTTTGACGACGCTGTTTACGATGACACTCTCTGACAGTACACAGCGGACGACGTATCAGAACGCTGGGATCGATCCGGTGGGCCAGTTCATTTTGCGTGACGGCGGTACGCCGCCGTATCAGTACAACTTGAACGCGACCTATGACGTGCCGTTCTTTAAGCAGAACAAGGGGCTGACACGGACGTTTCTCGGCGGATGGCAGACGGCCGGGTTCGTGAGCTGGTTCCCTGGCGGGATCATCGGCGCCGCGGGTGCGAACTCTACGGGCGTCAATCCGGCGCTGAAGAACCCCTCTTATAGGCGCTGGTTCAATACTTGCACGATCAACAACAACACGGGCCGCCGGCAGAACTGTGCAAGCGACAGCGAAGAGGCCGCGTGGGTGATTCAGCGCCCGTTCACGCTGGTGACCAAGCCCGATCCGCAGTGGAGCAGCGTGCGTTCGCGCGTGCCGGCGGAGTTTAACCTGGCGCTGTTCAAGCGGTTTCAGATTCGCGAGAATTTTGCCACCGAGTTTCGGGCCGAGGGGTTCAACTCCTTTAACTCGCCGCGGTTTAATGGGCCGGCGAATAACGCCACGGCGGCGACGTTTGGGGTGGTGACGTTGGCGCAGACGAATGCGCCGCGAAGCATTCAGTTGAGTTTACGATTGATTTTCTGAGGCCGCGCTCCGCATGGGGGTTGTGTGTTCTGCGTGGCATAGGCATCAAAATTAAGGAAGTTGGGAAAACACGTGGACGCCTCGATTTTTGGGCGTCACCGGTGAGTCCGCGCCGACGAGAAGGGTTGCGTAGGCGGTCGAGATTTTTTTCGTCGCGGATTATCAACCACGGACAGTGACCGAGGACCGCCACGCGAAGCGCCCAGAGTGTCATGCCGCAATTCGAAATCCGCCCTTGCCGATCGCAACGACTGACTCCATCGCGCGGATACGGCGCCGTCGCGCCGGATTCCACCGCGTTCACCGCGGCTTTGTTGAAACGAAACGGCGCCTCGCGGCCGGCCGCGAGGCCCATCTCGTTCGCATGCGCCTCGTAGTTCGGCCGACGCAAAAAATCCGGTGGATCGGAAAGCGCGCGCTATGTCCGGCGACCGGCAGCGACTCCGGCGCGGGAGGCGCAAACGAAAATTCGCTCAAGGGCTTCTCCTTCTCCTTCTCCTTCTCCTTCTCCTTCTCCTTCTCGTGCGCGTGCTCGTGCGAGACGAGTTTGATCCAGCGATTGTCCTCGATCAAAGGCGCGCGCCGCAATATTATAGTTAGAACCATGACCCGCCGATCATTCCTCAAATCCGCCAGCGCTTCGACCGTCGCACTCTCCGGCCTCGCCGCCGCGGGCGCCAAGAACCGCCCCAACATCGTGGTGATCCTCTCCGACGATCTCGGCTACGGCGATGTCGCCTGCTACAACCCGAAGTCGAAGATTCCGACGCCCGAACTCGACCGCCTGGCGAAAGAGGGTTTACGTTTCGTCGACGCCCACACGCCCTGCGGCGTCTGCTCGCCGACGCGCTACGGACTGCTCACCGGCCGGTATCCGTGGCGCGGCGATTTGAAGTCGCAGGTGCTTTGGCCCTACGATCGGCCGCTCATCGAAGACGGCCGCCTCACGCTTCCCGCGATGCTGCGCACGCAGGGCTACACGACCGCCGCGATCGGCAAGTGGCATCTCGGTTGGGACTGGCAGACGACCGATGGTTCGAAGCTCAATTCGCAAGTGAAGCTCGGCGATCCACAACGCGAGATCCGGAACGAATTCGCCAAGAAGGTCCTGTGGGATAAGCCCGCCGGCGGCGGTCCGATTACGAAAGGCTTCGACTACTACTTCGGCGTCGACCTGCCGAACTTCCCGCCGTACACGTTTATCGAGAACGACCGCCTCACGGCCGCGCCCACCGAGCAAAAGCCCGACAAGATGTTCGGCTGGCCCGGAGTGATGAAACCCGGCTGGCGTCTGGAGGGGGTACTGCCCGAACTCACGCGCCGCGCGGTCAAATACGTCGAGGAAAAAGCGAAGGCCGACAAGCCGTTCTTCCTCTACTTCGCCATGAGCTCGCCACACACACCCATCGCGCCCGACGACGAGTTCAAAGGCAAAACGGGCATCGGCGATTATGGCGATTTCGTCCATCAAACCGACTGGTCGGTCGGCCGCGTCCTGGACGCCATCCGCGCTTCCGGCAAGGCCGACAACACCATCGTGGTTTTCACTTCCGACAACGGTCCGGAGAACCTAACCTACCCGGTGTTGAAGGAGAAAGACCACGCCAGCCAAGGCCCGTTGCGCGGCGCCAAGCGCATGCTTTGGGAAGGCGGACATCGCGTTCCTTACATCGTCTGGGGGCCGGGCCGCGTGCCCGCCGGAAAGACCGAGAGCGAAATCGTCTGCCACACCGATATCATGGCCACCGTGGCTTCGATCACCGGATACAAACTCCCCAATAACGCCGGCGAAGACTCCTACGACATCAGCGCCGCATGGTTCGGTAAGAATCGATCCAGGCCGATCCGCGAAGGCACCGTGCACCACAGCATGAACAATGAGTACGCCCTCCGCCAGGGAGAGTGGGTGTACATTGACTCCAACGGCACACACGGGCCCGCCGAGCCCGAATGGTGGCGCGAACGCCACGGAATTAAGAAGCACAACGAGCCTGGCGAACTGTTTCATTTGAAAGAAGATCTTCTGGAACAGAAGAACCTGTACGCGGCCTATCCGGACAAGGTGAAGCAGATGAAGACGCTGCTGGAAAAGTACAAGACCGATACGCGCAGTGTTCCACCCAGGAAGTAGCCTAATCAAGACAGCCCAAACGGTCGATGTAAGAATAGGAATTTAGACGGCACCCGTGCGTTTGAAAATCCAATTCGTGTTCGCCGCGGTCTTGTGCGCGCAGA
>VFZQ01000637.1 GCA_016871135.1 Acidobacteriota bacterium
TCGGACGTGCCGCGGCGCTTTGCGTAGGAGTTCGGCCACATGCGCTGCGTGTAGTCGGGCGCGATGGCGGCCAGCGACCAGTTGTGGCCATCGGCGGAAACATCGGCGTTGACATAGAAGTTGTCGAGCAGCACAAATTCGCGTGCCATCTTGTGCTGGTTGGGTGTCGTGTTCTCGCCGAACAGAGTAAGCGACGGATCGCTGTTGCCCTTGCCGATATCACCGAGCACCTGATCGTAGGTGCGGTTTTCCTTGATGATATAAATGACGTGCTCGATGGCCGATTTGTCGTCGGCTGTCGCGGGGATGATGTTGCCGCCGGCGTTGTGCGCGCGGTCCAGTTTCTCGCGTCTGTACGGCGTGTTGTCGCGCACGGTGTTGGTCCATGCGAGCAGATTCTCATCGGTAAGCGAACTCACAATCGACGCCGAGCCGCGCTGCAGGCGGCCGACGTATTGCGGACTCGTGGAACCCGTGTGAATATTGGCTGGCGAGCGTATCGGACTCGGCCCGCGCGGATTGGCGAAACTGCGCGAACCGCGCCCGTTCAGAATCATCAGCCGCTCGTTCGGAAGAAACGCCGCCGCCGTTGGATACCAGCCCGTCGGGACGAATCCGGCGACGCGGCTCTTGGCCGTCATCACGTCGACAACCGCGACCGCATTCGCATCCGAACAGACAACAAACAGGGAGTTTTTGTCCTCGCTCAACGCCAGACCGCTCGGCGTCATGCCCGCGGGCGACATCGGATCGAGCGACACGTTGATATTCTCGATGCCGCGCACATCTTTCGATTCGGTCACCCCGAGCACCCGCACCGTATTCGTATTCCCGAGCGTCACGAAGATACGCGCCTTGAACTGCTGCGACTCGCCTTCTTCCTCCGCTGTTTTCTTCTCGCGCCAGATCATGTCGGTCGGATGCGGCCCGACGTTGGTGCGCGAAAGGACACGGCCGTTGTCGGAGTCGTGCTGCGTGACGACGGCATCGGCCCAACTGGAAACGAAGAACGACTTGCCGTCGGGATGCAACAGAATTCGATACGGCCGCGCCGCGGTCTTGAAGTCGTCGATAACGCGGCCCGACTGCGGATTGATGACCTTGACGGTGTTGTGAAACAGGTCGGCGGCGAAGATCAGCCGGCCATCCGGAGAGAGCGCGACATCGCCGACGAAGTCCGTGTGCTTGCGCTGCGCCTTGGGCGTGAACTCGAAGGTGCGGGTCATTGTCAGCCGGCCTTCGTCGGAGAGCGTGAGTTCGTAGACCGAGTGGGTCGAGCCGCCGGAGACATAGACGGACGTGCCGTTTGGATGAATGGCGAGGCCGAGCCAGGCGTCTTCGAGCGCGATGGTGGATCGGGTGCGAAGCGTGGCCGGATCGAGCACGTGAATGCTCGGCTGATTGTACCCGCCGTGCAAAACAAGCAGGTGTTTCTTGTTCGGCGTCAGCAGCGCCGTCATCGGGAACGTGTCGAGCTCAAGTTGCGTGCCGGCAGGTTTGACGACGGCGCCGGTGGGCAGAAGGAACCTCCCGCCTGGAAGCGCGCCGACCAGTTCGCGGCCTTCCGGCTGCGAGACAAGCGCAGTGATGCCGGCGCCGATGCCTAGCGTGATCCAAATCAAACGTTTCATTCGCGATACCTCTGTGCGATCGGATAGCGGCGGCCGATGCCGAACGCCTTCGACGTGACCTTAATTCCGGGTGCGGCTTGCTGCCGCTTGTATTCGTTTCGGTCGACCTTGCGCGTGATATCGCGTATGAGGTCGATGTTGAGATTGAGCCGTTCGGCGATGACCGCGGGCGCAAGGTCGTCTTCGACGTAGGCTTTGAGAATCGGATCGAGGACATCGTACTCGGGAAGCGAGTCGGAGTCCTTCTGATCGGGGCGCAGTTCGGCCGATGGCGGTTTGGTGAATACGCTCTCGGGAATCGCATCGCCGAGCCGTTTGTTGGCGACGCGGCAGAGGCGGTAGACAAGCGTCTTGGGGATGTCGGAAATGACGGCGAGGCCGCCGCACATGTCGCCGTAGAGCGTGCAGTAGCCGACGGCGATTTCGCTTTTGTTGCCCGTCGTCAGCACCAGCGCATTGGTCTTGTTCGAGAACGCCATCAGCGTGAGGCCGCGCAGGCGCGATTGAATGTTCTCTTCGGTGACGTCGTTCGGAAGGCCCGCGAATATGGGCGCCAGTGCTTTATTCGCCGCGTGATACCCGTCGTTGATCGAGACGATCTCAAAACGTACGCCGAGCCGCTCGGCCATCGCCCGCGCGTCGGTCACCGAGTGCTCGGACGAATATGGCCCCGGCATGCCGATGCCTGTGATGTTTTCTTTGCCGAGCGCCTCGACCGCGATGCAGGCGACGAGCGAACTGTCGATGCCGCCTGAAAACCCGATGACGGCCATCGAGAATCCGCACTTGCGCATGTAGTCGCGCGTGCCGAGCACGAGCGCTTCATAGACGGCCTCGTCTTCATCGGCGTGCGTGGCATGGACATCGCCGCGCAGCGTGTTTGTGTCGACGAAAACGAGGTCCTCGGCGAAGCTGGCAGCTTGCGCGATGAGTTTGCCGGTGGCGTCGAGTGCGAAGCTGGAGCCGTCGAAGACGAGTTGGTCGTTGCCGCCGGCCTGATTGACATAGACGACCGGGATGCCGTGATGTCGCGCGGCCGCGGCGAAAATGTCGCGGCGGCGCGCGCGCTTGCCGATTTGATACGGCGAAGCGTTGATGGAGATGAGCACCTTCGCGCCCTGCGCGGCGAGTTCGTCGACCGGATCGCGTTCGTAGAGCCGTTTGTCCCAGTAGCGTTTGTCGTTCCAGGCGTCTTCGCAGATCGTCAATGCGACGGGGCTGGCGCCGAGTTGCAGCAACTCCTGTTTGTCAGCCGAGCGGAAGTAGCGCTGCTCGTCGAAGACGTCGTAGTTGGGCAGCAGCATCTTGTTCTGGCGGAAGTGGACCTTGCCGCGTTGCAGAACCGCGGCCGTGTTCCAGATGCGTTTGCCTTCATCGACGGCGGCTTGTTCGACGGTGCCGCAGATGATGGAGATGCGGAGCGAGGCGGCGTCGGCGGCAAGTTGATCGAGCGTGCGCGCGGCTTGTTCGAACAGCGCGGGGCGGTCGAGGAGGTCTTGCGGCGGATAGCCGATCAGTGAGAGTTCCGGAAAGACGACGACATCGGCGGCGCCTTCGGCGGCCTTTCGAGCGGTCTTCAAGATGAGCGCGGCGTTCCCTGCGAGGTCGCCGACGGTGGTGTTGATCTGGCCGAGCGCGATGCGCATGGAAGATTCTATTTTAGCGGGGTGAGTGATCGTACAATTGGATCCATGGCGAAATCCACGAAGACCGAGGGCGCCCAGTTCGTCCGCTATTTTGGACCGCTGCTCGATGCGCTTCGGAGTCTCGGCGGCTCTGGAACGCCCGATGAAGTGGTCGCTCGGATCGCGAAGGACCTTGACATCTCCGATGAAGTCCAAAACGAGTTGCTCGATTCAGGCGGATCTCGCTACAAGAATCAAGTAGCCTGGGCCAGAAAATATTTGGTGTGGGAGCACGGCTGTCCAAATTAGCGCGGAGTGAGCGGGAGCGGAGTTGAAGGTAAAGGAGTTACCGCTTGGTCCGAGTTGGCGAGAAGGTGAGGTTGGGGG
>VFZQ01000638.1 GCA_016871135.1 Acidobacteriota bacterium
ACTCCCACCACCCATCCATCGGCAAACCCGAAGCCATCGCCGCTGGCGCAAAGCTCTTCATGGGCTCCTGCGCCGGCTGTCACGGCCCCGACGGCGGCGGCGGCGCGCGCGGGCCGAATCTTGTCCGCCGATCGCTGTGGCATCCGCTGAGCGACGACGCCATTTTTCAAGTGATCCGGAAAGGCGTTCCGAACGCCGGTATGCCGCCCACCGCACTCGCCGACGATCAGACCTGGAACCTAGTCGCTTTCATCCACTCGCTCACCGGTCCCGCCAGCACCAACGCCGTGCCGGGCGATGCTGCAAGCGGAAAGGCCGTCTACTGGGGCGCGAAAGCCGGCTGCGCGAATTGTCATTCGATTCGCGGGCAAGGCGGTCACACCGCGCCGGACCTGAGCAATGTCGGCGGCAGCCGGCCGCTCGCTGTGATCCGCGAAGCGATCGTCGAACCCGCAAAGGATCTCTACTATCTCGGCAACGAAGCCGCGACCGTCGTCATGAAAAACGGGCAGACGCTGCAGGGTGTCGCCAAGAACCGCAGCAACTACTCGGTCCAATTGATCGACACAAAAGGCGTGCTCCATCTGATCCGCATGAACGACGTGAAGCAAATGACGCTATCGGCATCGACCCCGATGCCCACCGATTACGCCAAGCGCCTCTCGACAACCGAACTACGCGATCTGCTTGCTTACCTCGCCGCACAGGACGTCCGCAAATGAAGCTCTTCCTCTTTCTTGGTCTCACCTTGACCGCGCAGGTCCGTCACGAAGACATCGCCAAAGGCGCCGGCGACGACTGGTTGACCTACGCCGGCACATATGCCGGATGGCGTTATAGCCCGCTCAAACAAATCACCGCCGCCAATGCGAAGAACATCGTGCCGAAGTGGATCTATCGCGTGCCCAACGCGCGCGGACTGCAAGGCACGCCGCTTGTCTATCAGGGCGTTCTGTACATGACGAATACGAACTCGATCTACGCCATCGACGCCGCCAGCGGACGTTTGGCGTGGCAGTATTCCGATCCGCGCGCCGAAAAATCCGGACCCAACCGCGGCTCGGCGTTATGGGGCGATCGAATCTACATCACAACCAGCGACAACCACCTCGTCGCGCTCAATCGTCACACCGGCGCGCTGATTTTCAACAAGAAATTCGCCGATGTGAACCAGGGCACGACTTCGACCTCGGCGCCCTTGGTCGCCAAGGGAAAGATCATCGTCGGAAGCGCGGGCGGCGACAGCGGCATGCGCGGCTTCATCATGGCGCTCTCGGCCGACACGGGCGAAGAGCTTTGGAAGACTTACACGGTGCCGTCGAAAGGCGAAAAAGGCTCCGAGACGTGGGGAGATCTGATCGACTACGGCGGCGGCGCTGCGTGGCTCTCCGGTACATTCGACCCCGCGTTGAACACGCTCTACTGGACCACTGGCAACCCTTGGCCCGACTACAACGGCGATGTGCGCAAGGGCGACAATCTCTACACCTGTTCGCTGCTGGCGCTCGATCTCGACACTGGCAAGATGAAGTGGCACTTCCAATTCACGCCGCACGACACGCACGATTGGGACGCCCAGAGCTGGCCCGTTCTGCTCGACACCGAGATCGCCGGCAAGCCGCGCAAGGCCGTGCTGCACGCCAATCGCAACGGCTTCTTCTACGCGCTCGATCGCGTGACGGGCGAGTTCCTCCGCGCCACGCAGCTGATCGACAAAGTGACCTGGGCGAAAGGGATCGACGACAAAGGCCGCCCCATTCATTTGCCCAACAGCGAGCCGTCGCCGCAAGGCAACTGGGTTTGCCCCAGCGTGAAAGGCGCGACGAATTGGATGGGGCAGTCGTTCAATCCCGGCACCGGCCTGTTGTATGTGCTCACGCTCGAACAATGCGGAATGTATTTCCGCTCTTCGCAGAAACCCGAGCCGATGAAAAACTTCTCTGGCGGCGGCGCAACCGAAGAGGGCGGGCAAGTGGTGTTGCGTGCCCTCGACCCCAAGACCGGTAAACGCGTCTGGGAATACCCGATGACGGGCCTCGGCCGCATGTGGACCGGCACCGTGTCGACCGCCGGCGGTGTGCTCTTCAGCGGTGACGACGACGGGCACTTCGTCGCGCTCGACGCCAAGAATGGCAAGAATCTGTGGCACTTCAGCATCGGCGAAAATCTCACGGCGTCGCCCGTAATCTATTCGGTCGACGGCAAACAGTACGTCGCCATCGCCTCGGCGACCGCCGTGATTTCGTTCGGGCTGTTCGAGCCCGCCGTTGGCGTCGATCCCCCGGTGATTCAACTGCGATAGAATTCTGGCCCTTCAGATGCAGGCCGCCTTCCTGGAGGTCGATCATGCCCCCTTACAAGAAGGTCCTTTTCCCGCTCGATTACTCGCTTCCCTGCGAGGCCGTTCTCCCATACGTGCGCGAAATGGCGCAGCGCCCTGGGTCGGAACTCACAATTCTCCAGTGCCTGCCGCTGTGGTGTACGCGTCCGGCGGAGGCGATGACCACAAGACCGACGCCTCTCGCCTAGCCACGCACTGCGAGATGGCGCTCGCCGGTCTCGACGCGCGCCGGCTTATCGCCGATGACGAACCGGCCGCGGCAATCGCCGCTCTCGTCGAAGCCAACGGCATCGATCTTGTCATGATGCCGACGCACGGCGACGGGCTGATCCGCCAGGTGCTCAACGGTTCGGTCACCGCGAACGTGCTGCACAATAGCGGTTGTGCCGTCTGGACCGCTATTCACGAGCACCTCGTTCCAAATGTCGCCGAGCCGCGCTATCGATCGGTCGTTTGTGCGATCGCCGGTCGTGCCGCCGAAGACGAACATGTCGCGCGTACCGCCGCCAAATTCGCCGCCGGCCGTGGCGCGCGTTTAACGCTGCTCAGCGTGGTCGAAGAGCCGAACGAAGGGAACATAGCCAACGCACAGGACAATATCGAGCAGTGCAAAGCCGCCTGGAAACTCGACGCCGGCATGCGAATCGCCATCGGATCCGTACCGAAGGCACTACACGACGCGGCGCTGCGGGAAGAGGCGGATCTGCTGGTCGTCGGCCGCGGCCATTTCCGCGAGAGGCTCGGCGCATTGCGGTCCCATCTCTACGATGTGATCCGCAACGCGCCATGCCCGGTGTTAAGCGTCTAATGAAAGCGACGCGTTACTTGTAAATGTGATCGCTGGGCGGCTTTTCCTTATGGCGCCGCATGAGGAAGAACACCGCCACGCCAGCCAGCAAAACCAGGGGCGCGCCAATCACCGACCAATGCCCAAAATCGATCTCCATCCTACACCTCCTCGGACCAAGAATCGCGGCAATGCATCTTGCTGCGTCTAGAGCATAGCGCCGCGCGAGCAAGAAGGGAATCGGGGACGGCCGAGACACGGTGCCTGACAAGGGACGTTCCACCCTGCGGGATTTCCGCCGTCAGTCGCCATCGCTCGTGCCAAACGGCGACGCACGCGCGCCGACAGTCTCCGCGTCCTCAGAAGATTCCTAACCCACTCATACTAATGTGTTGTTTCGAACAGACGATAGAGTGATTGTCTTCGAATTCATCCTCTTCGCCCTCACCCTCCTCCACATCGCCCAAAACGCCGAAACGTGCGCGCGCTGAGAGTGCCATTCACAAAAGTT
>VFZQ01000639.1 GCA_016871135.1 Acidobacteriota bacterium
TGCTGTTGGCGTTGACGATGGCGGGGCTGCTGGGAGCCGTGTATGCGTGGAGGACCGATCCGCTGCTCGTCGTGCTGTGCGGTTGGAATGCATACGCAGTGTTGTTTGCCAACAGTGCCTTAAGCGAAGTGTTCGGCACGATCTGGCTGGTATTGGCCGTGGCGCTATTGGAACGCGGCCGCGTCGGGGCTTCGGCGCTCGCGAGCGCCGCGGCCTATTTAACGCGGACCGCCCTGATCATCGTGCCCGCCGGTGCCATACTTTGGCTGCTTTGGCGGCGCCGCTGGAAAGACGCGCTGCGCTACGGCGCCATGTTCGCCCCGGCGTTCCTCGCCTGGGGCTACTTCGTCGCAACGCATACCGAACCCGGCGTTACAGGCACGCGCGCGTTCTACTCCGATTACTCGAAGTTCTTCGGCAACAACATGAGCCTCGACTTGCTGCCAACTGTTGTGGCGACGAATATCCCGCAGCTTTTCGCGGGCGCCGGAGGACTGCTGTTTTTCAATGGCGGCGACGATTTTCTCGAGGTCAATTTCGCGCGGCTGCTGTTGTTTGCCGCGATTGCAGGGATCGTCCGTCGCGCGCGTACCGATGGCCTCGGGCCCTTCGAGATCGTAGCGGCGCTTTACTGTTCGGCGTTGATCGTGTGGAACTACATTCCGCAGGAGCGATTTCTGTTTCCGATTTTGCCGGTGCTCGTCCACGGATTCTTGATCGAGATGCGGTCGTTCGCGGGTCTGCTACGCGTGAGTTGGGTGAAGCAGCGGGGCGCGGCGATCGTGCTCGGTGCGCTAGCCGCGGCGGGTTTGTTGTGGGCCGCGCATCGTGGCGTTATTGCCGCGTGGAGGCTGGTGCCATCGATTCCGAAGCGCTACCGGCCGCTGCTGGCCGAGCGCGAACAGGCGTTTCATTGGATCCGGGCCAACACACCGCCCGAGGCGAATTTTCTCGCCGGCGAAGAGTTATCTCTGCGGCGCGCGACTGGCCGTCATGGCATCGGCTTTCACTTTCCCACCAAACTGTTCTACTTGAACGACTCCGACGGCATTTTTTCCTATCATCGCGATATCGTGTCCCGCATGCGTTCCGAAAACTTGCAGTACTTGTTGATCGGGCCGAACGACATGGAGCTTGATCTGTTTCCTGCGACACGGGAAAAAGTGATCGCGCACTGGATGGCGGCCCCGGAGTTGGAGACGGTTTATGAGAGTCGTCTGTACCGCATCCGCAGACTTCGTTCCATACAATAGAAAGACCGTGATTCTTCGCCTCTTGGTAGTTTGCGCGACCCTATATGCAGGCGATCAGCCCGTGACGCTGGAGGTCGCGGCATCGTCGCGAACGCCGGAAATGTGGACGCCGTTGTGGTCACCCGGCGGCGGCGAGTTCGCATACGTCGAAGGACGGCGGATTCATCTTTATTCCATCGCGGCGAAGTCGTCGAGAGTGATCGCGAACATGGAGGAACTGAGCGCGAAGGCGAAGGCGCGGCCGGCGGGGGAGCAGGCGTGGCAGAACCGGCGTGTCGCGGCGGTGCGTCCGCAGTGGTTTGCCGATGGCAAACGAATGCTCGCAGCCGAAGGTGGGGATTTGTTCGTTGTCGACGTCGTGTCGGGCGCCGTGCGTCAATTGACCGCGACGGCGGCGGCGGAAGAAGATCCGCGGCTATCGCCTGACGGAACTCACGTCGTATATCGATCGGAAAACGATCTCTTTGTTGTAGCGGCGGATGGCGGCAGGCCGCGGCGGTTGACCACGGATGGCTCACCGACGTTGTGGAACGGGCGGCTGGATTGGGTGTATCCGGAGGAACTTTCGCTTTCTCGCGCGTATTGGTGGTCGCCGGATGGAACGCGCCTGGCCTATTTGCAGTTCGACGTTTCGCCCGAGATGATCCATCCGCATGTGGATTCGTCGCCCTTGATGGCACGATTCGAGCCGCAGCGCTTTCCCAAGGCGGGCACACCGAACGCAAACGTTCGGCTTGGCGTGATCGCAGCCAAGGGCGGCAAAACGAAGTGGATGGAGTTGGGCTCGACCGTGGACACATTGCTGGCGCGCGTCGACTGGATGCCCGGGGGCAAGGAGTTGGCCGTACAGCGATTGTCGCGAATCCAGGATCGCGTAGAATTGCTGGCCGTGGACGCGACGTCGGGACAGGCGCGCGTGCTTGTCGAAGAACGCGATAAACACTGGGTGAATCTGCACGACATCGTGCACTTCATGCCAGGAGGCAAGTTTCTGTGGGCCAGCGAACGTGACGGACACCGCCATCTTTATCTGTACGAAAACGGCAAGCCCCGCCAACTGACCAGCGGCGATTGGGAGATTGTGCAGTGGAGCGGGATCGACAAAACCTATGCCTACTTCGTGGCGACGAAGGACAGCGTGTTGGAGCGCAATCTGTTCCGGTTGGATCTGGCGAGCGGGGCTTTGAAGCGATTGACACCGGAGAAGGGAACTCACGCGATCGCCATGTCGCCGGACGCGGCATTCTATATCGACTCTCTGCAAGGGCATTCGACGCCGCCGCGCCAGACGCTTCACAGTGCCGACGGCACCCGCATTGCAACGCTGTCCGATTCCTCCGCGCGATTTAAGGACATCAATTTGTTGCCGCTGGAATTTCTCACTTTCAAGGGCCGCGACGGCACACTGTTTCACGGGCAGATGATTAAGCCCAAGAATTTCGATCCGTCGAAGCGCTACCCGGTGATCGTGATGGTCTACGGCGGTCCGCACACACAAACAGTGCGCGACAACTGGGCCGGCACGAACTGGGAACAGGCGCTTGCGCACAAGGGCTATGTAGTTTGGCGCATGGACAATCGCGGCTCCAACTACCGCGGCCACGCCTTTGAAACGCCGATTCATCGCGAGATGGGAAAGACCGAACTGGCCGATCAACTGGAGGGCGTGGATTATCTGGTGAAACTCGGCTTTGTCGATCCCGCGCGCATCGGAATTTACGGTTGGAGTTACGGAGGCTACATGACGCTGTACGCGATGACCCACTCGAAAGTCTTCGCGGCTGGTGTTGCCGGCGCACCCGTCACCGACTGGCGCAACTACGACACCATCTACACCGAGCGCTACATGGGTCTTCCGTCACGGAACGAAGAGGGTTACAAAGCCGCCAGCCCCGTGCATGCGGCGAAGAACCTTTCCGGCAAGCTGATGCTCGTCCACAATTTTCAGGACGACAACGTGTTGTTTCAAAACTCGCAGCACATGATGGAGGCGCTGCAGAAGGCCGGTAAACATTTCGAGATGATGTTCTATCCGTTAAAGAGCCACGGCGTTACTGGGCCGCTGCGTCTGCACTCGTTGCAAACGATCACCGCGTTTTTTGACCGCGCGCTGATGCCTTGATCGAATACAGTTTTGACTCGGTGCGCAGCAGCAGGCGGTCGCCGGCGATCGCGGGCGTCGCCATGGAAAAGTCGTCGAGCGGATTGGTGTGTAGTAGTTCGAACGATTCCCCCGCGCGGACGACGAAGGTCTTGCCGTCTTCGTTCAGAAAGAATATCTTGCCGTTGTAGGCCCACGGCGAAGCCGTGAAGTAGCCCGCGTCGACGCCCAGTCGCGCGCGATAAGACAGCTTGCCGGACTTCGCATCCACGCGGGTGAGAATGC
>VFZQ01000640.1 GCA_016871135.1 Acidobacteriota bacterium
GCGCAAGTCCGCGTCGGACTCGGCGAGCATCTGCTTTGCTTGCGAAAGGTTCGACGCCGCGGTCTTCCACTCGCGGTACTTGGCCACGATCTCTTCCAGATCGCGGTGCGCCTTGGAGATCTTTCGATACGACTCGTTGTCGGAGATGACGGCCGGGTCGGCCATCTGCGTGCTGAGTTCTTCGTACCGCTTCTCGAGCAGGTCTAATTTGTCTGCGTATTGCATGGGGGATTAGGCGATCACCAACTCGCCGCCCTGCTCTTTTTCGAGCGCCATGGCGCCGTTGAGCGCGTGAATGGCGACATCGACCTGCGCGTTGTCGGGCGGCTGCGTTGTAATTTTCTGTAGCCAGAGGCCGGGGGCGGTCATCAACGCGAGCAGCGATCCGCGCTTGCGGGCGGCGAAGCGGATCAACTCGTAACTCAAGCCGGCGACTAGCGGAATGCACAGTACGCGGACAATCATCTTCTCGACGAAGCCGCTCACCGGCAGGAACATGTAGAGGATCATCGAGATGACCATGACGACAAGCAGGAAGCTCGTGCCGCAGCGCGGATGGAGAGTCGAGAACGCCTGCGCGTTTTCGGTCGTCACCGGCGTCCGCGATTCGAAGTTGTAGACGACCTTGTGCTCGGCGCCGTGGAATTCAAACAGCCGGCGAATGTCTTTGTAGCGGGATAGCGCGTAGAGGAACGTCAAGAAGATGGCGATACGGATCAGCCCGTCGACGAGGTTGAACAGAATCTGATTCTGCACCGCGGGGTAGACGGCCTGTACGCGCTCGGTCAACCAGAGCGGCACAAACTTGTAGAGCACGACGAAAAACGCGAAGCTGAAAATCAGATTCGCGGTCATCATCCAGCCGGGCAACTCCTTGCCCTCTTCGGTGGTCTTGCCCTCTTTGGCGGCTTCGTCGGCGACGGCGATGCGCGTCGAAAAATTCAGCGACTTCACGCCGAGCCACATCGCTTGGCCAAGCGTGCCGACTCCGCGCAACACCGGATACTTGAAGATCGGATATTTCTCCGAGACGCGCGCCAGGGGATTTTCTTCGGTCACCAGTTCGCCGTTGGCCCGGCGTACGGCGACGCAATAGCTGTGCGGGGCGCGCATCATGACACCCTCCATCACGGCCTGGCCGCCGACAAGAGTCTCCTCGCCGCTCTCCAGAACGGGTAACAACTGCGTTTGCGCCGCGAGGCGGATGAAGGTTCGGAACGTCATGAATGCCTGACATCTTCAGTGTACCAATGCCTTCAGCACCTCTCGCGTGGCGCCGTAGATTAGGCGGCGATGTGGCGATCAATCAGCCAGCGTAGCTGGGGTTGCTCAAACGGAGGAGCGCAATAATCGGCGGCGCCGAGATCGAGGGCGTCGATCCATTCGTCGGATTCAGGAAAGCGGCTGGTTGCGATCACATGGGGGCTTTTTCCCTTCGCCGCTTCCAGCACTGATGACAGGACGATTAACGAGGACGGACAAAACACGAGGTCGAACGCGTCCCACTGAATAGCCGATAGCTTGGTTTCTTCTTCGATCGCCGGAACGATGTGGGACGTAATTAACGCATCGCGCAATTCGTTTGCCAAGTCGTCCGGGAGGCGGTAGAGAAGGATTCGTGCAGGCACGGCTTAGGATCACTGTAAGGCCAATTCGCGCGGAGATCCAATTCAAAATTTTGATGCCCGCGATGGATAATAGGAAGATGGCAGCTAATTCGCGGCGGCGCTCGGTCGCTGTAAATATCGGTGGTGTGATGGTCGGCGGCGACAATCCGATCGTCGTGCAGTCGATGACCAACACGGACACGGCCGATGTGCAATCGACCGTGAATCAAATCATGGCGCTGGCGAAGGCGGGATCGGAACTGGTGCGCGTTACCGTCAACACTGACGAAGCCGCGGCCGCGCTGCCGAAGATCGTCGATACGCTCAAAATGTTCGGCGTGCGCGTGCCGGTGATCGGCGACTTTCATTACAACGGGCACCTGCTGTTGAAGAAGTATCCAGAGTGCGCGCGAAAGCTGGCGAAGTATCGCATCAATCCGGGCAACGTGAACATCGGTAAGAAGCACGACGACAACTTCCGCACGATGATCGAAGCGGCGGTCGAATACGGGAAGCCCGTGCGGATTGGTGTGAATTGGGGGTCGCTCGACGCCGCGCTGCAAGTGCGCATGATGGACGAGAACGCAAAGCTGCCCGAGCCGCTCGACGCCAAGACCGTGACGATGAAAGCGATGGTGGTGTCCGCGCTTGAGTCGGCCGCCGCGGCCGAACGCCATGGACTCGGCCGGGACCGCATCATCCTCAGTGCGAAGGTCAGCGGTGTGCAGGACCTCATCGCCGTGTATCGTATGTTGGCGTCGCAATGCGACTATGCGTTGCATCTGGGTCTGACGGAAGCGGGACTCGGATCGAAGGGCATCGTGGCGACGTCCTCGGCGCTGAGCGTGCTCTTGCAGGAAGGCATCGGCGACACGATCCGCGCCTCGCTGACGCCGCTGCCGAATGGCGATCGCACCGAAGAGGTGATCGTCAGCCAGCAGATCTTGCAGGCGCTCGAACTGCGCAGCTTCACGCCGCAGGTGACCGCGTGCCCCGGATGCGGCCGAACGACTTCGACGTTTTTTCAGCAACTGGCCGATGACATTCAGAACTATCTGCGAACGCAGATGCCCGTCTGGAAGGAACGGTATCCTGGCGTCGAAGAGATGAAGGTCGCCGTGATGGGCTGTGTGGTGAATGGCCCCGGTGAGAGCAAGCACGCCAACATCGGGATCTCCCTGCCAGGGACCTTCGAGGAGCCCGTCGCGCCCGTGTACGTCGATGGCAAGCTGCGGGTGACGTTGCGCGGCGACACAATTGTCGAAGACTTCACTCGCATGTTGAATGAGTACGTGGAGTCGCATTACGGGGCTGCGGTGGCGGTGTAGCCCGAACGCGCCGCCAGGATCCATCGCATCGTTACGACGGATGAAAACGGCGGCCTCATTGTGAGGCCGCCGTTGGTTATCGTAGCAAAAAGGTCTAGAGCGCCTTCGCGAGCTCTTCAGCGAATGCCGAAGTGCCTTGTGCTTTGCCGCCCGAGGCCGGCTTGCCGCCGCGGCGGGGGCCACGGTCGCCACCAGGGCCGCCCGCGCCAGTGCGCGGAGGCCGCCGGTCACCCGTGCGAGGACCAGCGCCCATCGGGGCGCCAGCGCCAGGGGCCGCGCCTTTAACAGGCGGACCCGCTTTGCCTTTTGGAGGCTGCGCGGGGTTGGCGCGGAGCAGTCTGTCTTCCAGCGGGGCGCGGTCAAAGCGGCGGATGATGGAATTCATCTCCTCCACGTTTGGCGCATCAATGAAAGCGAAACCTTTGGACTCTTGCGTTTCAGGGTTACGGATGACCTTGATCGAATCGGCTACAAGATTCTCGGCGGTGAGCCAAGACTTGATATCGTCAGCGGTCACCCAGGCTGGAAGATTGCCAAGGAAAACGGTATTACTCATTCGGCGGGGTTACCACTCCGTTGCGGTGGAATTTTTTGAGGGGGATCCTCAGGGAGCATCTCTATGCTAGCACACGTCGAGACATGTGCAAACAATGCTATGCCAGAAACTCGACTGGACGGGCCACAAGGACCGCCGG
>VFZQ01000641.1 GCA_016871135.1 Acidobacteriota bacterium
TGCCCTTGATACAGCCGTTAACGCATCCAACGTTTTCCTTGCCCGGGCCGTGCTTGGCGCCGCAGCCGGAGTCGGAGATTACGCCCTTCAACTCGGCAGCCATCAGGAATGCCGCGGCGAAGGACAACGTGAGAAACAACTTTTTCATGTGGGTACTTCCTCCCTCTGAACTCGGACCGGAGTGGCCCTCGTTGTTGACTATACTTCGAACGGGAAAGGATTGCAACCGAACCCGCCCCTTCCCACTACGTAGAAAGCTGCCCATTGGATGCTACGATTACACCCCGCGTTGCAAAGAGATTCCGCCGTTGCTGGTCGAAAGATCGAGCATGGGCCCGCCGGCGCCGACTTTTCCGTCGATTCGCCTCTTGGAAATGTCGCCGCGGACATCAAACTCCGAACGCACCGAAGATCCCGTCGTGCGCGCTGAAACGGCGAAACTGGCGCTCGACGGGAGCTTCACACCGATCGATCCGTTTGTCGTCGACGCGCGCACGTCGTTCTTTAGGCCGGCCGGAAGCTGAAGGTCGATCGAGCCGTTCGTTGTCGAGAAACGCATCTTGCGATCGTCGATCGATTTGGCCATCGAAGCGTGGATGGACCCATTCGTCGTCGAGGCGTCCATGCCGCCCGACACGGCATCGAGCTTAATGCGCCCGTTCGTCGTGCGAACCGAAACCGGACCGAGGACATCAATGCATTCGACCGTTCCGTTGGTGCTCGACGCCGAAACCTGACCGTTGAGCTTGGACACCCGGATCGCCCCGTTGGTCGTGCGTGCTGTGGCATCGCCGTCAACCTCGGTGATTCGAACCGCTCCGTTGGTGCTTTTCACAAGTTCGAGCACAGCCTTGCGCGGAAGGCGAATCACGTAACGCGCGCCGTGATTACCGTGCCGCGCGATCGGTGGTACTGTACGAACCGTTACCGCCCCCGCTCCCTTCTGAATGTCGATCTTGATCTCGCCGAGGCGCTCTTTGGTCGACGCATACTTGGCGCCGGCGATCTCGATCTTCGACTGATCCCAGCCGGTGATTTCGATCGAGCCATTATAGTTATCGACAACCAGACGGTTCCCCGGCGCAAAGTCGTGCGTGTACTGGAAGGGTTCTTCTTCGCGGGCGCCATGAACGTCGTCGAGGTCGATGTCGCAGCCGGCCAGCAGGAGGGCGAGTGGGATCACGAGGTAACGCATATCAACGAATACGGTGATCGCGTTTACAAAGTTCCGTTCATTCCCTTTTCTTCTTCGGCGAGATCCTGACGAGCGTTGTTCAGCCAACTCACCGCCGGATTGGTCTGCTTGGAGAGAATGTCGAAACCGCTTTTGGTTTCGGCATGCGCCTGCTTATAGAGCTTTTGACGAAGCAGCACGCGGCCGAGTTTGATGCGGGTTATCGCGATGTTGAAGTGTTCGGGGGCGAGCGTCTGGGCATACATGGCGATCGCTTCGCGGAAGAGCGCCGCGGCCTCCTTCCATTGTTTACGGGCCATGAAGGCGCTGCCGAGATTGGCGATGCCGATTCCGATCAAATAGTGCTTGCCGTTGTAGGCCTCGCGATAGATGGCTACAACCCGGCGAAAGTGGCGTTCCCCTTCGTCGTGACGGTTGTTCGTCAGGGCGAGATTTCCGAGTTCGTTCAAGGTTGAGGCGACGTTGGGATGAACGGGTCCGTAGACTCGCTCGCGAATAGCGAGTGCACGCACCAGCATGCCCGCGGCTTCGTCGCCGCGATTCAGATAGATGAGCACACGGGCGATCATCGTAATGCTGGCGGCGGTACGCGGGTGGTCCTCGCCGAAAAAGGGCTGAATGATCGCCAGGGCTTCACGGTGCAACTTCTCCGACTCGGCATACTGGCCGGTGTCCTGCTTGATCGCGCCCAGGTTGGTCAACACTTCGGCCGATGACGGATGCGAGGGGCCGTAGATCGTCTTATACGCCGCCAACACCTGCCGGTTACCCGCCTCTGCCTCCGCGAAGTGGCCGGCGTAGAAATGGACGTTGGCCAGGCCAAGGCGAGCTTCAGCGAGTTCCTTCGGATCGGTACGCCGCGCAACCGCTTCCGTCAAAACCGTGATCGCTTCTGGATACGAGCCGCGTTCTTCCAGCACCCTGCCAAGCGTTTCAAGGGCGGCCGCAACGCCGGTATTCGCTGCGCGCGCGCTGGCGAGAGCGCGGCGCGCATCTTTTTCGGCGTCGTCAAAACGGGCTTGTTCGACGCGGAGCCGCGCGAAGTCTTGCAGGCTTTCGATATAGTCCGGGTGCGATTCGCCTCGGATCCGCGCCCTTTGATCGAGAGCTTGTTTGAGCAGTGCTTCGGCTTTGTCGAGATTTCCCAGTTTGCGCTGCACTCCGCCCAGCGTGCGGTAGAGTTCGGCTTGCGCGGCGGGGTCGACGGTAAGGGCGCGCGCTTGATCGACACCGCGATCGATAACGGTTTGGACCTTTAAATCGGCGGCGGGGCCGGCGTAGGCGTCGCCGCCTTGAAATAGATCGAGGACGAAATTCATCATGCGCTGCGATCTGGCGGCTTCCGCGAACGCTTGATTGCGGGCCTCTCGGAGGCGCAGCGTATAGAAGAGGATGAGGAGCATGGCGAAAACCGCCGCCGCAACACCGAATCGATTGCGTCGAACGAACTTTGACGTTTTGTAGACAACACTATCGGGTTGCGCTTCGAGCGGTTCGCCGCGATCGAAATGATCAAGGTCGCGAATCAGAGCGTCCACGGAAGCGTAACGGCGTGCGGGTTCGGCGTGTTTCGCTTTTTCGCAAAGTACGGTGAGATCGGCGCGTTCAGAACGGCTGAGGTTCAGCGGAAGGAGTTCCTGCAACACAACGCCGAGGCCATAAATATCGGTGTAGATGCCAGTGGCTTCGCCGCGCTGCTGTTCGGGCGCGGCGTAGGCGGGCGTCATCAGTCGCACACCCGTCAGCGTCTTGTCGGTCTCGGTGAGTTGCTTGGCAATGCCGAAATCGAGCAGCTTCGCCTGGCCTTCGGAGTTGACGAGAATGTTCGACGGCTTGAGATCGCGATGGATGATGGCGTGCGAGTGGGCGTGGCGGACCGCTTCGCAGACCGAACGGAAAATGGCAAGCCGTTGACGCAGCGACGATCCGTTCGCTTCGCAGTATTCGGTGATGGGAGCGCCGTCGACGAACTCCATCGCGAACCAGGGCGTGCCTTCGGCAAGCGTGTTGGCGTCGTAAAGCGTGGCAATCGAGGGGTGGCGAAGCTCGGCCAACGTTCGTTGTTCGGAGAGAAAGCGATCGACGCGCGCCGGGGACATCCACGCGTGGCGGAGGATCTTGATGGCTGCGACGCTTTGCAAGTCGTCGCGCCGGCCGAGGAACACCACGCCCATGCCTCCTTCGCCGATACGCCGCTCAAGCTTGTACGGGCCGCAGTGCTGGCCGGTGAACTCTTCGGCGAGGGCTTGTTCGGCGGCCGGCGCCGCGCCGCGATCGAGCAGACTCTCGGCGTCGTCTTCTTCCAAAAGATCCAGCAAGGGCTGCTGCAAGTCCGGGTCGACTCCGGAGACAAACGCAACGCGAGCGGAGTCGCGCAGTTCGACGGCTTGATCGAAAAGCTGCTGGAGTCTCTCGTACCGGGCGGCGT
>VFZQ01000642.1 GCA_016871135.1 Acidobacteriota bacterium
CAGGGATCGTTGCCGCGCAGGAAAGAGAAGCCCTCGGGCAGCACACCGATGATCACCGGCGACTCGCCGCCATTCAACTGTAGTTTGCGTCCAAGCACGCCGGGATCGGAATGGAATCGATCGCGCCAAAATTCGAAACTGAGAATCGTCACTCCGTCTTTGCCCGGCGAGTCCTCGCCCGGCGAGAACGATCGCCCAAGCACCGGCGCGACTCCCAGCATCTCGAAGAATCCGACCGACACATTGGTCTGTAGAACGGGCGCGCCATCGAAGTACCGCCGGTCTCCGTTGATAAGCGACGCCGACTCCAATGACTGCGCGTTCTTCCGCCACTCGTGCCAGTGCGTCACCGAAACGGGAATCCCTTCGTGCCTCCGGTCGCCGACGATGACGTTCTGCGTGATCGCCGCCAGTTGTCCAGGCTCGCGGTACGGCAACGTTTGCAGGAGAATTCCGTTGATCAAACTGAATACCGCCGTCGACGCTCCGATGCCGATCGCAAGCGTCGCGACCGCGGTGATCGTAAATCCGGGACTTGCCGCCAATCGACGGCCTCCATGGCGGATGCCGCGGAGCGCGCGGTCGAAATACTCGGAAGCGCCGCGCGTATCGCGGCACGCTTCTTTGTGCCGTTCGATGCCGTCCAGTTCCCGGCGCGCGAGGCGTTCCGCGCTTGCCCGGTCCATGCCTCCATCGACGAGTTGTTTCGTTCGCCCCTCGATATGAAACGCGAACTCGTCGGCAAGATCCTGTTCGTTGCGCCGCCTTCGAAACCAGTTCATGACTACGCCTCCTGCAAATCCACGACGGCGCTGATCGCGCCCGACAACCGTTTCCAGTTCGCGGCCTCGGCGTCCAAACGCTTCTTGCCGGTCCGCGTGAGCGAGTAGTATTTTGCGCGCCGCCCCAACTCGCTCGTCTTCCACTCCGCTGCAATCCACCGCTCCTGCTCCAACTTGTGCAGCGCCGGGTAAAGCGACCCATCGCTCACTTGCAGTATGTCGCCGGATACTTGGCGGAGCCGTTGCGCGATCGCCAAGCCGTGCATCGGGTCTAACGCAAGTATCTTTAGCAGAAGCAGCTCCAGAGTGCCCTGCAGAACATCGGAAGGTTTGCTCATGTTATGTCCTCGGTAACCGAGATCATAACTACATACGCGCGTACCCGTCAATTGTTTCAAAAATTTTTGCGAGTTCGCACCGCGTGCGGATGCCGGCGATATCGTTGCAATTCTGCGTCCGCCCTTCGGACGCTGGCGTTTTCGTGTACGGCCAGTCCGGCCAGCCTCTGCCGAGCCCCTCGCGTCTTGCGGTGGTTGACGTGAAAGCCTTCTTCCAGGGTCTTCGCCGCGGTCTCGCGACGAAGACAGTGAGATATCCGGGCTAGAGCTTCAGCCTACACACGATCCCGATGTCGTCGCAGTACCACATGTAGCCTTCCCAGATCGTCATGCCGTGCGGCAGCGGGTCGTTTTCGGCGAGTTGGATTTTCTCCACCATCGCGCCGGTCTCGACATCGTGCTTGAAAAAGGCGTTCAGATTCGAATCGGTGACCCAGAGATACTTGCCTTCCCAGCCGATGCCGTGCGGACGGTTGCCGGCTGTCGGGAACTGCTTTTCGACGACCCAGGTCTTCGGGTTGATTCGATAGACGTGGCGCGATGGCGGTACGCAGAACCACAACTTCCCGTCACGCCACTCCTGTCCGTGCGCGCCGGTGCCGGGCGCGGTGGAACTCGCTTCGCCCATCTGGAATCCGCCTACTCGTGGCGGCGCGTCGGGCCGCCGCGGGAGCGGGGGCGCCTTCTTACGCAGATCTCCAACCGGACTGGAACGCGCGGGCGGATCGCCGGCCATTTTGTAGATTACGCCCGCGCCGGGCGTGAAACGGCGCTCGATGGCTTTCCCCGTGCTGGCGCTGCACCGTACAATTTCGCGACTGTAGGTCGACCCGATCCACAGCGCTTCGCCGTCGAAGGTAATGCCGCTCGACGCCTGTGTTTCGGTCTCGAAGGCTTTGATCACCTTGCCGTTTTTGTAGTCGACCAGATGAGCCTGATTGCCCGCGCCCTGGTCGATGATCCACAAGCCTTCCTTGGTGGCTTGGAGACCGTTCGGTTTGGTGGCCGGCGAATCGAAGACGACCTCCACTTTGCCCACTTTGCGGACGGGGATCTGATCCAGCCGGGCCGCGGTTGCTTGCGGCGCCGCGGCGCCGGCGGCGGCCAAGGCGACGAAGTTTCGACGATTCATTGGGGAGAACCTCCTGTGATCGCACTTCCTTCGGAAGTGCTTGGACGGCGCGCGCGCCGCTGGATTCAGAGTGTATCGCAACCGGCGACGCCGTTTTGATTGGCTGGTCCCTCAAAACGGGAAACGGCCGGGTTGCACCGCGCTACAATCACAAAGCAATGCGCCCGTTTCCGCTCGCTCTCTTCGCCGCCGCGCTTGTAATTGCCGACGACTGGTCCCGGTTCCGCGGCCCCAACGGCTCCGGCATCGCGGCCGGCGCCGGCTATCCCACCGAGTTCAGCGCCACCAAGAATCTCGCATGGCGTACGCCGGTGCGCCCCGGTAAGTCCTCTCTAGTACTTACCGCAAAGCACATCTTCCTTACAGGATTCGCGGACGAGCAACTCTACACGCAGTGCTTTGATCGCGCCACCGGCAAGTTGCTCTGGGAACGATCGGAAGGCCGCACGCGCAGGGATGCCGTTAACCTCTTGAACCATCCCGCCGCGCTCACGCCCGTCACAGACGGCGAAAACGTCTATGTACTTTTTAAGGAGTTTGGCCTGCTTTCCTATAACGCCGCGGGAAAACTCCGATGGAAGGCGCCGATCAGCTCTCAGAAAAACTCGCAGGGCCTCGGGGCATCGCCCATCATCGCCGGCGATAACGTCCTCATCCTCGTCGATCAGTTGCAGGGTTCCTATATCGCCGCCTACGCCAAGTCCAACGGAGAACTCCGCTGGAAGATCGCCCGCGAGGAGTCCGAAGGATGGTCGACGCCAATCCTCCTGCAGCCGCCCGGCCAGCCGCTCCAGATCATCACGGCCGGCGATAGCAGAATCGGCGGCCATCTCGTCTCCAACGGCAAACGCACGTTTACGTTTCCCGGCGCCAGTCCAGCCATGGTCGCCACTCCAGTCGTCGACGGCCACTCGATCATCGCCTTCGGTTATGGCGCCGCCACTTTCAGTCCGTTTTCCGCGCAGCTCGAAAAGCGCGATAAGAACAAAGACGGCAAGATCAACCGCGGTGAGTTCACGCAGGCCGACAATGTTCTCAATTCCATCGCTGGTTTTATCGGCAACCGCGATGGCGAGGTCACCGAGGACAAGTGGATTGAATGGGGCAAGCACGTCGGCGGCGGCACAGCATTGCTCTCGCTCAAACTTGACGCCCCGCAACCTACTCAGTTGTGGCGCACAGAAAAAGGCTTCGAAGGGGTTGTTCCTTCTCCGATCCTCCACGATGGATTGATCTACGTCGTCCGCAACGGCGGCATCCTCACGGCCTATGATGCCAAGACCGGCGCATCCGTGAAAGCGGGCCGGATCACCGGCGCGCTGGGCGGATACTCGGCTTCCCCAGTCCTCGCCAACGGGCTCCTC
>VFZQ01000643.1 GCA_016871135.1 Acidobacteriota bacterium
CTCTCCGCCAGACCGGTATCGCAAACGGGCACTTCTTGTGCCTGCCGGCGAGTCTTCAGTCCGGAGCGAACTCGCTCCAACTCGAGTTTTCGTGTTGGGACAAACCTGGGGATGGTGACCGGCCGCTTGCCGCCGCAATTACCGAAATTTCGTTGCTGCCCGATCGCCGTCCGGTGTAATCCGCGGAAAGAATCGCCCGACCTCGTGCACATAGGATTCGTATTGTGCGCCGAACCGGGCACGCAAGACCTTCTCCTCCGTTCGCGTTCGTATCGCGAGCATCGCGAACGTCGCCGTGCCAAAAATCGCCACCCACACGCTGTTCAGTGCCAAACCGAGTCCGGTTGAAAACACGAGGATGCCCGTGTACATCGGATTCCGGATAAACCGATACGGTCCATGCCGCACGAACTGGGCGGACGCACGTGTTTGCACCGTGTCCGTTAAGTTATGACCCAACGCGACGAACATCGAAACCAACAGCACGCTGCCTGCCGCCGTAACCGCCACCCCAAGCCAGTTCGATGCCTCATCTCCGGCCTGCGCGAACGCCCGCCAAACCGAAACCGCCGTCGCCAGCCCAAACAGGCGAATCAGGATCAAAGGTGCCCAACCCTCGTTCCGCCGGTCGAACCTGTCGCCGCCCCGATACGCCTTTACCCGGTGCACCACGCCGGTCGCAAATACGACGAACAGGAGCGCGCCAACGGCTTCTTTAACCATAACTTCACTGTATTAGTTAAGTATTATTAAGTCAATTCGCTTAGCGTGTCGCCGTACCCGGGCGCGTTGTTCCCAGCAGCGTTACGACATCCGGGTCGTCGCTTGCCGGAAACGTAACCTCCATGAAGCAGATGTTCATCTCCTCCCAGCTTTGATCTCCCCAATGAACAATTTGCTTCGGGTCGGGATTCGCCGGATTGTTCCGCGAGTTGTCGAACTGCGCCAGGCATTTCAGCTCCGTATTTTTCGGCAGCCGTTTAGGTTCGCGCAGGAAGTAGGTCGTCTGCCACCGGAAGTCGTAGCGAGGCACGTCAATCAGGCTCTCGACCAAACCGTCCGGATATCGGACCGCTATCGAATAGGTCTTGCCCCGCAAGTGCATGTGCGGTTGCATCGACAAGAGGGTGACGTCGCGCTTGGTGACCGCACCGGTCTGCGAAGAGTGCAGATTCGCACCGGCGGGAATCGCAAACGTAGCATCCGCTGGTGAAATCGTGAACACCCGCTCCTTGGGCGGTTGCTTGGCAAAGAACAGCGCCAGTTCCGAATTGTCGACTACCGCCTTGCCGTTCGCCGTGTAATGTATTTCGAAGACGATGTCGGCGCCTTTTGGCAGTAGCTTTGCCCGCCCCTCGCCCCACGGCATCGGCCGGTAGCCCGGTTCGTAACCTAGAAGCAATTCGCGCCGGTCGACCTCCCGCTCGTCCTCCCGCTTCGCCCTCCTCGACTGCACCGACGCCACGAACGGTTTCCCCGGCGGCGCGTCGCGGACATAGCTGGATCCCATCGGCCGAATGAACGCATTGATGTGATGCACCACCGACCGCTGATCGATTCGCCACTCGGCAGACGAGATCCACATATCGCGATCGAAATTCGTCGGCGTTACCAGGAATGTGTACTCGATCGTGCCCTTCGGCGGCACCTCGATCCCCGGAATGCGTGCCACGAAATCGGGCTTCGTCGTTGCGGTGCTCGCCGACGCCACCACACCTGTCGACGCGTCGGACTTGCCTTCCAGCGCTCCCCCATCCACCCACTCGGTAATCGCCGCGATCTCCTTCGCCGTCAGCGAACGGTCATTGTGAAACGGAATGCTCCGCGCGGGATCGGCGTGCCACGGCGGCATCGATTTTCGTATCACCGCCTGTCGGATCGCCTTCGACCACGGCTTCACTTCCGCGTAGGTGGTGAACTTAATCGGCGCTATTTCTCCGTCGCGATGACAGCCAACGCAACGCGTGTCGAGAATTTGCTTTACAACTCCGTGATAGGTCGCCGCCGGCACAACAGCCGGAATGAGAAGCAGAAAGAAACGCATACGCGTCTATTCTCCCAGTTCTGGCGTCCGGTAGAGAAGTTGCCCTCCCACGCGGATCTCGGCGTCGACCAAATAAAGCCGCAGCGCATTGTGGTCGATGCGCATCCCGTAACCCGGAGCGTCGGGCAGTCGCACCATTCCGTCGTTGCCGGGTGTCAGGTGATTCGCGGTGATCGCCAGCGCCAACGCCTTCGGTTCCACCGGGTATTCGCAGATCGTTTCGCCGGCGAAGCCCGCATACGGCGCGATTGACGCCGCCAGCGCCAAATGCGATGTGAACGTGTGATTCACGTAGGTCACGCCGTGCTCCTTCGCATACTGCGCCGCGTCATAGGCTACGCTCACTCCGCCAATCCTCCCTGCGTCGATTTGCAAGAAACCGATGCCCGCGTGGTCGACCAGATGCTTCGCCATATCGAGGTTGTGCGATCCCTCGCCCGCCGCCAAACGGACCTTCGGCGCCCGCTCCGACAGCGCTTTGTAGGCCGAAAGCGCTCCACTCGTGAACGGCTCCTCCAGCCACATCGCGCCGCATTCCTCAAGGGCTGGTATCGCGAGTGCCGCCCGCTCGACATCGTGACCCCACACCGTACCGATATCAATAAGCAGTGTCCTGTCCGCGCCCAACCCTTCTCGCGCCGCGCGAACATGCGCCGCGTCTTCGACGGGCGATCCTTTCCCGATCGGCCCCCAGCCGAACTTCGCCGCAGTCCATGTGCACGTCCGCGCCTTGGCATACGTCTCCTCCGCGGTATCGCCGAAAAGCATCGACGCATACGGTCGCTTCGCATAGGCGCGTTCGTAGCCCAACAACCGGTACGCCGGTTCGCTGCGCATCTTGCCCAGCAGATCCCACAACGCCATATCGATTCCCGATAGCGTGTGGTCGGCCTGAAGTAGATCCAGCGATTCCGCGCGCACCAGATCGCCGATGCGCCGAATATCGATCGGATCTTCAATACGCTGCCCTATCACCGATGCGGCCACCGGTTTGCACGCTGAGTGCGACATTGGGCAAACCATGCTTGCGATCGACGGCAGCGGTGCCGCCTCGCATTCGCCCCAGCCTGTCGACCCGCCCGCCCGCACTCGCACCAGCAAGGCGTCCTGGCTACCGTCGCCAATGTCGAGCACTTCCGGCATCGACAGATAAAAGAGGTCCACCGATTCGATCCGAGGCATGAGGTACCTCTGATAGTAATCCGTTTAGCGCAGCGCCTTCACGCCTCCCATGCCGCACGCCGCCACAACTGTCAGCCCGAGCACAACGACGGCCGCCTCGCTTAACACCCGTTCCAACCGGAACGCCGTCACAACGATCGCCGGCTCATAGGCCAGCGTCGCCAACAGCGCCGCTCCTGCCGCGCATAGCGTCACTCCCAAAAATCGAGATCGATTCTTCATGTCTCTGCATACGCCGCGGGCGCGCGCAAAGTTCATCCTGGTATCACGCCTGTCCAAATTAGGCTCTGAAAGAAGAGAGGCAAGGTCCTGGTAGGGTTAGAAGACGTTCCGCCAAGAACAGAATCCAACCCGACGAGGACCAAGCCCTGACACGAGTATCGAGCAT
>VFZQ01000644.1 GCA_016871135.1 Acidobacteriota bacterium
GTCGCAACTAACCCAAACGGGAAACGATGGCGACAGTTCCTGTGCGCGCTCGAAAAGGCGGTTTCCCTGGGCCAACGATTCCAGCCGGCTTGTTTTCGCGCGTTCGGCGGCGGCTTGAATTGCCGGGCGATTGCCGATCAACAAGGTCGTCCCGTCTCCCGCGCTAACCACCCAGGCCAGGTGCGGATCGGCGGCGGTCGATCCAGGAGGCGCTGCGATTTCGACGCCCTTGAAACTAACGACCTTGGCGCCTTCCGATGTCGCCATTTTCCTTAGATTCGCCAGTGAGAACGCTCCGCTCAGAATGACGATGTCCGAACGCCGGCCGTTCGGGTCAAGTACGGAAGACATCAGCATCCGGTCGGCCTGATCGAGCAGCCCAGGGCCGAGAGTCGCGCCGAAGCGGTCGCGTAACGAGCGTCCGGTTTCGGTTGTGGCTAACGCGCGAAAGTCGACTCCCGCCAGGATCTGAGCGTCGGCGTGAGCGAACCGCCACGCTTGCGGTTCCGATTTTGTCGAAGTTGTCGCCGCTGCCCAGGCGGTCAGCGAAAGAGCGATTGAAGCGAGAAATTTCATCGAGTGCGTCCTTACTCCACAGGCAGAATCACTTTGTTGTTTTCCGCGCCGTCCTGACGGACACGGAGTTCGACCGCGCCTGAAGGCCAATCGGCGGGAATGGTGAAGCGGATCGCGTTGACGCCCGTCAAGCCGGTGGCGACGCCTGCGAAGTCGGGCCGCAGGACCGATTCTCCGGTCAGGATTTCGACCGCGGTGCGGACTGGGTTGGCGGGAGACAGCGGGGCGGGGAATCCGTCGAACACGGGCAGTGTGGTCGCTCCAAAGCCGGTGCCGAGCAGGGTGACCTGTTCCCCTTTTCGGGCGGGCTTGTCCGGCGATGCAATCGAGCCGTCGGGCCGTTGCGCCGTAACGATGACCTGTTCGCCGATCATCACGCCGAACAGTCCCGGCGCCGTCCGGACGACCTTGAACTTGCCGACGATTTCCTGTTGATTTCCCGAGCGCACGGCGAGAGTGTGTTCGCCAGCGGCGACATCGGAGGGAAGCAGCGCGTTGATCTGTTCCGGGGAGACGAACAGAAGTGGCAGTAAGCGTGTTCCCATTCGTACGACAACATTGCCGAGCGACTGCGTGAGCGGGGCTGTGTCTCCAGGCACGAAGTCGTTAGCCAGGCCCGAGCCGTAGATCGAGAAGATCGAGCCCGGTGCGACGGCGGCGACTGGCGTCACGCCAGCCGCGTTGCGAATGCCGGCCGAAGGAATGTGCGGGATCTTGTCAAACAGTGCGCGGACTAGACGGGGAAACGCCACGTTGACGGAACCGGCCGCGCTGGTTCCATCGAGGTCTCCGTCCCAGCGGCGAAACCGGTAGCCTTCATTAGCCACGGCCGTAACCTGCACTTGGGCGCCGGCGGCGTAGAAACCGTCCGCGGAGGCGGGTTCGATGCGGAGATTCGCCGCTTCGGGCGGATCGGAAATCGCCATCAGGCGGTGTTCGGACCGGTAACGGAAGCTCAGGTTTTGATCGTTGGGGCCAAAGGTCAACGTGCGGGCGGGGTTGGGATTATCCGACCAGCCTTCAAACCGGATGCGTGAATCGGCGCCGGTCGAAAGCGATTCGGGCAACGCGAGCGCGACCGTCGTGCCCGATTGCCGGTCGAGCATACACGGCAATGCGCACGGGTTTCCATCGACCGTCAGGCGGACTCCCGGCTGCGAATTGGAGATCACGACGCGCGGATACAATTCATAGTTGGCCACCCAGCGCAGACCGCCCGCGTCGGTTTCCGGCGGCGTCGTCAACTCCTGCGTCGCGGGTCCGCCATGCGCCCAGCCGAGAAATTTATATCGGCGGCCTCGGGCATCGATGGTCTCGGCGGGAGCGGTAATCGTATGCTTGGTTCCGACTCCCCAGACGAAATTGTACGATGGCCAGTTCTCGCGTCCATCCACGCTCATGCGTAAATTTGGCGGATTGGTGAGGATCGACACGTTGTTGCCGCGCACGAAGCGCGCCGTGATCGTTTCCGGAATGTTCGCACCGATCGCCTTATAAACCGTACCTTCGCCACCGCCAATACTGAACGAATCGAAGACCCAAGTGTGTCCGGTATTCGGATGCTGTTGCGGCGACGGCGCGCCCAGGATATGGGACGATCCTTCGGCGAAGTCGAGTTCAAACGGCTTGGCGGAAGTGGGAAGATCCGTTTCGGGAGAGTAGGTCGGAATGATCGTGCGGTCGACGCTCACCTTTAAGCCGGGAGGCTCCGACTTGAAAGTGACGCGCTTGGCCGGCGCGAACCGCGCCGACAAAGTGGTCGGCCCGATGACGATGTAGTCGCGCGCGAAGGTGTTGTTCGGTGGATTCCCGTTGATGGCCCATCCTTCGAAGACAAACCCCGGTACGGGAACCGCGTTCAATGTAATTCGTTGATTCGTGGGCATCCAGAGGCTTGTCGAGTTGGCGTAGCACTGGCCGTTGACGTAGACGACGCCGGGGCCGGCCGTCGATGGAAGTCCGGTTGGCGATCCCAGCGTCGTGTTGCAGGTTGCTTCACCGGTGGTTCCGTTTGGAAGCAGTGTGCCGCTGGTGCTGAAGAAGTGCACGTCGATTTTGTGCTCAATGAGAAACGTACCTTTGAGACTGGTGAATCCGGGGTTGGCGGTGATCGTGATCGTCCGGCCCGTCTGGCCTGCCAGCAGCGACTTATCGTCCGCCCAGTTTTGGAACAGGTAACGCGTGCTCAAGCCGATTGCGTAGCTGGCTTCGCTCCAAACCACGTGTTTGCTGCCTACGGGCCAAAAGAACGACGCCGAGCCTCTGTACTGTTGTCCGTCGACCCAGAAATTGATGTTTTCCGGTTCGGTGTAGATACGCGTCTGTGAGACCTCGGTTTGCGCCATGAGGGCCGCGGCGCCCAGAAATGGCAGGATCCGTTTGCATGCGTTACGCATAGATTCGATCGGGACACTCCTTCGCCCCTACGAACTCTTTCGGCAGTACCGTGGCGAAGCTGAATAGCCGAAACACCTTAGTTCGCCTAAGGTGTTCGGGACCGGATATGATAGCTCCATGTTCCGTAGAGAGTTTCTGGCGGCTTCGGCCGCCGCCGTTGCCGCCGCCAAGGGCAGGAAGATTCCGGTCGGTCTCGAACTGTATTCGGTTCGCGAGGACCTGCAGAAAGACGATGTCGCAACCGTCAAAGCCGTCGCCAAGCTTGGCTACGAGTGTGTGGAGTTTTACTCGCCGTACGCCTCGTGGACGGTCGCCAAGGCGAAAGAGATGCGCTCGCTACTCGATTCGCTCGGCGTGAAATGCCTGTCGACACACAACAGCGCGCGATCGTTTGCGCCGGATTCGATTGAGAAAACGATTGAACTGAACACGATTCTGGGCTCGAGGCTGGTGATTATGGCGAGCGCGGGCCGGGTGGAGGGACTTTCGGGGTGGAAAGGCGTCGCCGAACGGTTGAACGAGGCATCGGCGAAGATGAAACCGGCCAAGCTGCGTTCCGGATTCCACAATCATCAGACCGAGTTTATGCCGCTCGAAGGCAAACGGCCGATGGATGTGCTGGCCGCCGA
>VFZQ01000645.1 GCA_016871135.1 Acidobacteriota bacterium
GGGATTGGAAGGCGCGCTCAGCCGCTTTCAGGAGTGGATGGAAAAGCCGGAGTCGCCGGTGCGGTCGATCCAACACCAGCCCGCGCGCGAGGGCGACTTCGCGCCGATGCCTGTTACCGTCGCCCCCGCGCTCGCCGAAGCCTATCGCGCACGCGGCATGGACAAGCTCTACTCGCACCAGGCTGAAGCGTTCGCCGAAGTCGAAGCCGGCAACAATGTCGTCGTCGTCACGCCCACCGCCAGCGGCAAGACGCTCTGCTACAACCTGCCCGTTTTGAACAAGCTGCTTGCCGATCCCGGCGCGCGCGCGATGTATCTCTTTCCGACCAAGGCGCTGTCGGAAGATCAACTGCAAGAGTTTCAAGCCGCCGTCGATTCGATCCGCGTTAACGGCAAGGCGCCCGAGATCCGCGCATTCACCTATGACGGCGACACCCCGCAAGACGCTCGCCGCGCCATCCGTGAACGCGCCAACGTCGTCTTCACCAACCCCGACATGCTGCACGCGGGCATCCTCCCGCATCACACCAGGTGGGCGAAGGTCTTCGAGAACCTTCACTACATCGTCATCGATGAACTGCATTACTACCGCGGCGTCTACGGCAGCCACCTCGCCAACATCCTGCGCCGCATCAAACGCATCGCCGAGTTCTACGGCTCCAAGCCCCAATTCATCTGTTCGTCGGCGACCATCGCCAATCCCCGCGAGCTCGCCCAGGCGCTGTGCGAAGCCCCGTTTTCATTGGTCGAAAAGAACGGCGCGCCAAGCGGCGAGAAGTACTTCGTCTTCTACAACCCGCCCGTCGTCAACCGCGAACTCGGCATCCGCCGCAGCTATCTGCACGAAGCGCGCCGCATCGCGGTGGAGTTCTTAGAGCGCGGCCAGCAGACCCTCGTTTTCACCAACAATCGTCTCGCCACCGAAGTGCTGACGACGTATTTGAAGGACGCGGCGCAGCGCAATCCGGCGCTCGAAGGCCGCATCAGCGGCTATCGCGGCGGCTACCTGCCGAAGGAGCGCCGCGCGATCGAGCACTCGATTCGCAGCGGCCACATTCGCGGCGTGATCGCGACGAACGCGCTCGAACTCGGCGTCGACATCGGCTCGCTCGACGCCGTCGTCATGGCCGGATATCCAGGCACCATCGCCTCGACGTGGCAGCGCGCCGGCCGCGCCGGCCGCAGACAGAAGGCGTCGCTCGCGGTGATGGTGGCGTCCAGCGCGCCGCTCGATCAGTACATCATCGAGCACCCCAGTTACTTCTTCGACCGTCCTCCCGAAAGCGCGCACATCAACGCCGACAATCTCGAAATCCTGCTCAGCCATCTCAAGTGCGCGGCCTTCGAACTGCCCATCCGCAACGGCGAAAAATTCGGTCCGCACGATCCCGCCGACCTCTGCCGCTTTCTGCAGGAACTCGGTGTGCTCCACCTCACCGGCGACACCTGGCACTGGACCAGCGACTCCTATCCCGCCGACGCAGTTTCTTTGCGCGCGATCACCAGTGACAATTTCGTCGTCATCGACAATACGGGCGAGCCGAAAGTGATCGCCGAAGTCGACTTCACCTCCGCGCTGACGACGCTGCATGAGAAGGCCATCTACCTCCACGACGCCCGCCAGTTTCAAGTCGAGCGCTTCGATTACGACAACCGCAAGGCCTACGTGCGCTCGGTCGAATGCGACTACTACACCGATGCCATCGACTACACGCAGGTCAAGATCCTGAGCGAGTTCGACCGCGCCGAATGGCCCGCCACCGTGCGCGGCACGCACGGCGAAGTGCGCGTCAATCGCCAGATTGTCGGCTTTAAGAAGATCAAGTTTTATACGAATGAGAACGTGGGCGCGGGCAATCTCTCGATGCCCGAACAGGAGATGCACACGACCTCGTTCTGGCTGCATTTCCCCGAGGGTTTTCTCGCGCGTTTCCCCGATCTCACGCCGACCGAAAAACAGAACGGGCTTGTCGGACTCGGCAACGCGTTGCGAGCCGTCGGCGCGCTGCTGCTTATGTGCGACCCGCGCGATCTCGGCGTGACGCTGACCGAAGACTCCACCGAACCCTCGCGCGACTACCGGCCGAATCTCTATCTCTACGACAACTATCCCGGCGGCATCGGCGGCAGTCAGCCGCTGTTTGAAATGCGCGAAAAGCTGCTGAATGGAACGGCGCAACTCATCCGCGATTGCCCCTGTGAAAATGGTTGCCCAAGCTGCGTCGGCCCCGTCGGCGAGGTCGGCGAGCGCGGCAAGGAAGTGGCGTTGCGTGTGCTGGCGGAGATTGGTGCTGGTGCTATGATTTCGAATACATGAGCCCCCCCCCCCGCGACGCGGGTTTGATTTCAGCCAAGAGTTATACGACAAAGGTTGGTATCACAGTTTCGAACTTCCGGACGGCAGGAAGATCGAAGGCTGCAACAAACTGACCACGCTTCAAACACGCCTCAGCCGCTTTCCGATCCCGCAAGATCTGACCGGCCGCCGCGTACTCGACATCGGCGCATGGGACGGCTGGTTCAGCTTCGAGGCCGAAAAGCGCGGCGCGTCGGTCACCGCGGTCGACTGCTTCGCCGTGCCGAATTTCCTTTATGTGCAGAAGCTCCTGTCGTCGAAAGTGGAATACAGACTTCTCGACGTTTACGAACTGCCCGAGCTCGCCGCCACGCCATTCGATTTCGTCTTCTTCCTCGGCGTTCTGTACCACTTAAAGCACCCGCTGCTGGCGCTCGAGATCGTCTGTTCGCTGACCACCGACGTCGCCATCGTCGAGTCCTTCGTCACCGACGCCGACACATATCAGGAGACGCACGGCCAAGTTCCAACGATGGAGTTTTACGAGACCGACGAGCTCGGCAACCAGTTAGACAACTGGATCGGGCCAAGCGTCGAGTGCCTGCTCGCCATGTGCCGCGCGGCCGGTTTTGCGCGCGTGGAGTTGCTCGGCACGCTGGGAAAGCACGCGTGTATTGCGTGTTATCGCAATTGGGAGCCGATGCCGGATCACTTGGAGACCGACGCCCCCGTCCTCCGAGGCGTGACCAATACACGTACGGGAGGCATCAATTTCTCCGTCAAAAAGGAAGACTACGGCACCTGCTGGTTTCAAACATCCCGGGCGGCGATAAGGCGAACTGAGTTGCGCCTCGATATCGGCCCGTTCGGCATCCCCGCGCTGTTCGTTAAGCAGGATGCCGGCGACGCCTGGCTTGCCAATTTCCGCCTTCCGCCGGGACTCCCTCCAGGCTGGCAGGAATTGCGCCTTCGCTTTGCCAACACCGATTTCAGCGCGCCGTGCCGCATCGCCGTCGACATGCCGCCGAAGCCTTCCGCACTTGCGCTCATAGGCGTCTGCGATGGCGCCGACTGGACCCCCAACATCGTTCGCGCCGCTATCAGTTGCTGGGTCGAAGGTCTCCCTGAAAATGCCGACCGCGCCAACGTGTTCATCGCCATCGTCGGCGAGCGGCTTCCCGCAATCTTCGTCGGCCCGCCAACAGCCGAAGGCCATCGCCAGGTCAACGCCATTGTCCCCGCCGATATCGCCATCGGCGAAAGTGCGGTCGCCGTCACTTGTGGCGGCATGACTTCGAACTCG
>VFZQ01000646.1 GCA_016871135.1 Acidobacteriota bacterium
GTCTCGAAGCTCGATGAATGCGAGTCGGCGACCTTCCAGCGCGCCACCGCAGCCTACCCCACCAACCCCGTCACAGCCACCTTCAACTGCCCCGGATCAAACGGCTTCTCCAAAAACGCCGTCCCTTCCTGCAGCGCCCCGCTCTGCACGCCCGGATCATCGGTGTAGCCACTAATGAACAGTATTCGCGTCGACGGATAGTGATACCGCACGCGATCCGCCAAATCGCGCCCCGTCATCCCATCCATCTGCATATCGGTCACAAGCAACGTCACTGCCTCGCCGCGTCGCTCCAACAGCGCCACAGCCTCTTCACCCGATCCCGCTTCGTCCACCGCAAACCCCATCCCCTCCAGCACGCGCCGCACCAGCCGTCGAATCCCCGGCTGATCATCCGTCACCAGTGCCGATCGCTTCGAAACAACAGCAGGCGCAGCCGCCGAAAGCGGCGCCCGAATCTCCAACGCCGCGGCATCCGTCACACGCCACTGCACCCCAGCCTGTAACAGCAAAGGCCCAATCAGCGCCGCGCCCCGTGCCGTCGCATCGCCCTCGCGCGCCGCCTTTGAAAGCGGTTCCAACGCCTGCCGCAACGCCTCCGCCGTCATCGAAAATCCCGTTAACACCAGGACCACGTTTGGCGGCTGTCGCAGAGCCTCAATTTTCAGGCCCCCGCCAGCCAAAGCGCCGGCCGCCGCAATCGCCGACTGCAACGCCGCCATATCGACCGCCACCGCATCGCTCACACCCGGCGCCACCGCAGTCAAAGGAAAGATCCCAATCGTCGATTTCCGCGGCTTGCCATACTCGGCCAACAACGCCGTCATCGCCTCGATCCGCTTGGTCGCATCGAGCAACATCGACACGTCCTCGCGAATCGGCGAATCGCCCGGCAACTGCGCCAGAATCTCCTTGCCATAGCCCGACGCAATCATCACCAGATTGTTGGCCTCATGGGTCACAACCTGCGCCAACCGCTGCGTCGCCAGCACCTGCGCACCGCTCGAAGAAACGTCGGAAGAAGCCGGCGCGGCAGCCATTCCGGCAACCAGCACCCCCATCCACTCCGTTTCGCCACGCTCCCAGCGCGGCAGCGGCGTGAAGTGCAGCGTGCCGGCCGCGACATCGGCCGAAGTCGCTTGATGCCTCTGCAGGCACTCCGCCACATTCAGTTGAAACAGCCCTTCCAGCGATCGCGAATCAATCTCGCTTGCCGGAATCTGAAACTGTTTCAGAAACGCGGAGTTGGCCGCCAACAGTTTCCCATCTTCTCCGACGGTCGCCAAGGCGACGGGCAGAAGGGTAACCATCTGTTCGTGGAATCTGCGTTCCGCGTCAAAAAGCGCCACAATCTTGGCGACTTCCTGAGACGACCAGCGGTGCGTGGCAGGTCTCTCCATTTGTGCTGTTGCCAGTTTCGCCCTCCGCCCGCCCCCGCGGCAATGAACCTGCGGGGGGAGTTTTCTCCGCGAAAAGTCCTGGTACCAAAGGAAGCTGCTACAGGTACGAATTCATAGGCGAGAATAGAAGGACATGATTCCAAAGGCTAGAAAGGCCGTGTTCCCGGCCGCGGGCTTAGGCACCCGTTTCCTCCCCGCCACGAAGGCGCAACCCAAAGAGATGCTTCCCCTGGTCGACAAGCCGCTAATTCAATACGGCGTGGAGGAAGCGATCCACTCCGGCCTGCAAGACATCATCATCGTGACCGGGCGCGGCAAGAGCGCCATCGAAGACCACTTCGACGTCAGCTTCGAAATGGAGCACCTGCTGGAAACCCGAGGCAAGAAAGATCTGCTCGCACTCGTCCGCGGAATTTCCGACATGATCGACGTCGCCTACGTACGCCAGAAGGAAGCGCTCGGCCTCGGTCACGCCGTGCTCCGCGCCAAGGAACTCGTCGGCAAGGAGCCCTTCTGTGTCGTCCTCTCCGACGACGTGATCGACGCCGAAATTCCCTGTCTCCGCCAGCTCATGGATGTTCACGATTTCTATGGCGCATCCGTCGTCGCGCTAATGGAAGTACCCAAGGAAAACATCTCGGCCTATGGTGTCGTCGACGCCGAACCCGTCGATCACATGGGCCAAAGCGGCCGGCTCTTCCGCATCCGCAATATGGTCGAAAAGCCCAAGGCCGAAGACGCGCCTTCCAACCTCGCCATCATCGGACGCTACGTTCTCACTCCCGAGATCTTCACTTCGATCGAAGCGGTCGAGCCCGGCAAAGGTGGCGAGATCCAACTCACCGACGGCCTCAAGCATCTGCTCCGCAGCCGCCCCGTTTACGGCTACAAGTTCGAAGGCAAGCGCTACGACGCCGGCGACAAGCTCGGCTTCCTGCAAGCCACCGTCGAATTTGCGCTGAAGCGCTACGACCTCGGCACGCAGTTCCGCGAGTATTTGAAGAGCCTGTCGTTATGATCCCGGTGACGCTCGACGTTCCCGTTCGCGCTGCGGAGGCGTCGCAGCTCGCCGATCTGATTTTTCAATTCGCGGAGAACCGCAAAGTCGACGCCGCGCTGCGGCGAATGCTCGAATCCCGCGCCTCGCAGACGCCGTTTGAAAGTATGCGCGTTCATTGGGGATCTTTCGCGCCCGATCCTGTCGCCAACTCAACCTACTATGTCGCCGTCGATGGCCGCGTGCCCGCACTGCTGCACATTGCGCTATCAAGCGCTCCAGCCAGCGGACTCTTCCACGGGCAGATTCTGGTCGGCCGCATGCGCACCCCGCGCGGACTCGAAGTTGTCGTCAACGCCATTCCTTTCGGCCCCAGCGACGAGGAGAAAATTCTTACCTACGCTACGCAGGTCGATCGCTCCCTGTTGCCCGGCCCGCAAGGCGTCGAGACGCTCTACATCGCCGCGCGTTCCGATGCCGACACCGCGTTCGCCCAGTTCCGCGCGGTCCAGCGCAAGTATGGACTCTCCGTCGCCGCCTACACCGGCGCGCCGCACGAAGGCGTTTACGGGGCGATCCGCCACGGCTGGCGCGAAGGCTTCGCACTCGAGGGCGACGGCGAAATCTGTTCGCGCTCCCGCTTCGATGCGTCGTCGATGACGTCCGAAGATCTCGACGACAAGATCGACATCGCCCGGCGCGTCAACGGACGCACTCACGATATCGACGTGGTCTTCGACCCGCCAGGCGTTTTCACCAAAGCCACGGAACTCAGCGAGCGCCTCCAGCGTCTTCGCGAAAACGGACGGCCCGTGCAAGTGGCCTTCGTCGAACTCGGCTGCGGGCCCGGCGTGCCCTATCCATCGAAGTGGGAAGACATGGCCGGCTGGCCCGAAGACATCGTGTCCAGCGTGCAGTGGAAGGCCGCGGGCAAGCCTCTGGTCGAACTGCGCTCGCGCGTCGAAGAACTGACAGCCGCCGCCCGCGCCCACGGCGCGTTGATTGGTGTCGTCGGTAACGCCGCCATGTCGGAAGAAGTGCTCGAAGCCATCGGCGCCGGCGCGAACCGACGCCTGTGGTTTGAACTTGGCGACGGATTGCAATCGTCGCAAATCGTCGGCCTCGCCGCCTGGCTTCGCGGCTAGTTCACCGCCCCGTTTGGCCTTCTTCAGCGGCAGCGGAATCGGAATTTTCGG
>VFZQ01000647.1 GCA_016871135.1 Acidobacteriota bacterium
GGAAGTGCGCACCGAAGCGTGCCGGATGATGCGTGAAAGCATTCAGTATTCGCTCGACAACCACGACGAAGCGTTGCAGTATGCCATGCAGTTCGCGCGCGACATGGAGCCCGAACTGGCGGCGAAGTTCGTCGGAATGTACGTGAACCACTACACGGTCGACTGCGGCGAGATCATTCCTCGCGCGGCGCAGAAGTTGCTGGACATGGGGCACGAGATCGGTCTGATCAAGAATCGCGTTGAGCTCGAGATCGTTCGGTAGACCTTTTGGCGGCGGGCCGCGTCGTATAGTCATGCGAGTGCTGCTTGCCGCTGTCGCGGCGTTCTCATTAATCGCGCAGGAGCAGGACGCCAAGGCGCGGATGAAGGCCGTGGTGGCGCTGATCGAGACGGGCGGGCCGCAGAGCCTGGACGCGTTGACGCCATACCTGGCCGATCCCGACGCGGGCGTGCAGAAGACGGCGGTCGATGGGCTGGTCAACCTTTATCTCCCCGGCTACTTTAAGTCAGGCTGGCGCGGGCGATTTCAAAAAGCCACGGGCGCGGTGACCGATCGGTTTACGGGAGGCGACGATCCCGTCGTGCCTTCCTACGTGACCGTGCGGCCGGAGATTACGGGCGGGATCGCGAAGGTCGCCGCGGAGACTTCGTCGATGGAGACGAAGGCGGCGGCGTGCCGGGCGCTGGGCGTGCTGCGCGCCGGCGCGGCGTCGGAGACGCTGCTGGGCGCGCTGGCGACAAAGAACACGGCGGTGCTCTACGAGGTTATGACGGCGTTTGAGAAGATCCGCAATCCGGCGGTAGCGCCGAAGCTGTTCTACTTGTTGCGAGATCCGGACGAGAAAGTACAGATCGCGGCGATTCAGACTGTGTCGCTACTGGGCAACAAGGAGGCGATCGCGCCCCTGCGCGAGGCGTGGACTCGCACGAAAAGCGATCGCGTCCGGCGCGCGCTGATGGAGGCGTTTGCGCTGCTGCCCGACGAGAGCAATCGCGCACTGTTCGATCAGCACGTGATGGCTAACGACGACTTGCTGCGGGCCGGCGCGGCCGAGGGACTCGGACGGTTAAAGGCGAAGGACGATCTGGCGCGACTCAAGACGTTGTTTGAGGGCGAGCGAAAGATCCGTCCACGATTGTCGCTGGCTTATGCCGTCGTGAACTTGGGCCAGACCGAGATCAGCGAACTGAGCCCCTTGCAATATTTGATCAACACGCTGAACCACAAGGCCTGGCGCGGCGTGGCGCTTGGGTTTATGAAAGAGTTGTCGCGCGACGCGAGCGTCCGGTTCGCGGTGCACAGCGCGGCGTTGCAGGCGACGCGCGACGAGAAGCTTGGCATCGCCGAAATCCTTGGCCACGCGGGCGCGAAGGACTCGATCGAAGTATTGGAGGCGTTGTCGAAGGACAAAGACACCGAGGTTTCGGCCGAGGCGTTGCGCGCGTTGCGGGTGTTGCGCGCGCAGTTGTAGAGTGCTGTTGAAAAGCTGAGAATTTCGCCGATTTGCGCGGCGGCGCAGGACACGCTATCGTTTGAGATCGTATGGCGCAGCACTCCGACCTCGTAATGCAGAAGGGCCTTCCGGTCAATATCGAGGCGGAGAAGTATGTACTGGGCGCGGTGTTGCTGGATTCGTCGACGTTCCTCAACGTTGCCAGCATGGTGCAGGCGACCGATTTCAGCCTGCAATCGCACCAGTTGATCTTCACGCGCATGCAGCAATTGTTCGAGCGCGGCGAGAAGGTCGACCGGGTGACGTTGGCCAATGAACTGATGAAGTTCAACGAGCTGGATTCGGTCGGCGGCTTGACGTATCTGGTGACGCTCGACGACGGCTTGCCGCAGCTTTACAACCTGGAAAGCTACGCCAAGATCGTCAAGGACAAGGCGACGCTGCGGCATATCATCTTCACGTCGCAAGCATTGATCGACCGCTGCGTGAACGGCGCCGACGAGCCGCATGAGATTCTCGCCGCGGCCGAAGAAGACCTGATGCGGCTGGGCGAGGCGCAGATTTCGAATTCGCTGATGACGCCGAAGGAAGTCATCGAGACGTTCGACGGCGGCATCAACGCGTTCCTCGATCCGACCAAGCGCGTGCGCGGCACTTCGACTGGTTTTGTAAAGCTCGATGAAATGACGGGAGGATTCCGGCCGGGCGAGTTGATCATCCTCGCGGCGCGGCCCGCCATGGGCAAAACAGCGCTGGCGTTGAACGTCGGCCAGTATGTGGCGATGAATCCGGCGCAGCCGAAGGCCGTGGCGGTGTTCTCGCTCGAAATGTCCAACGAGTCGCTGCTGACGCGTATGATTTGCGCGCAGGGGCGCGTTTCACAGACGAAATTCCGCGAGGGCTATTTGAACGGCGACGAGCGGCGCATGCTGCAGAAGGCGACGATGGATCTGGCGCGCGCGCCGATCTTTATCGACGACTCGTCGAACATCACGCTCATCGACATTCACGCCAAGCTGCGGCGCATCGCGCGCGAGCACGAGTTGGGCCTCGTCATCGTCGACTACCTCCAACTAATGAGTACGCCAGGGCGCAGCGAAAACCGTACGCAGGAAGTGAGCGCGTTGTCGCGCGGATTGAAGCTGTTGTCGAAGGAACTGAAGTGTCCGTTCTTCGTACTTAGCCAGTTGAGCCGCGCGCCGGAAACGCGACCCGGCGATCATCGCCCGCAGTTGAGCGATCTGCGCGAATCGGGATCGATCGAACAGGACGCCGACATGGTGATGTTTGTGTTTCGCGAGGAGTATTACAAGCGATTCGACGCGAACCTGCACGGCAAGGCCGAGCTCATTCTGGCCAAGCAGCGTAATGGACCGACGGGAACCGTGAAGCTGGCGTTCTTGCACGAGTTCACGAAGTTTGAGAACTTGCTGGAAGAGATGCCGGCGGGGCCGGAGAATTAGGCGCTACTCTGCGGTGCGCCCGGATGTTTACAACCGCGCCAGCCGCTGCCACACCCAGTCCAAATAACGGTTCGCTTCGACCCGCGTCATCACCGTATGTAGGCCATCGGCTGATTCCACCAGCGTAGTCTTGCCTCCCGCCGACACGGCAACCTCGCCGCGCTGTCCTTCATGCAAACCGCCATCGGCCAGATGCGCCAGCACATTCGGATCGTGAAGCGGACCGGAATGATGCCCCCAACGCGCGCGCGAATATTCTCCATACCGATCAAGCACGGGCGCAACCGCCCGGCCAACGCGCCCTTCCAGGCCGTCCAGCCGCTCCCGCGAGACCAGCGTCTGGTGCGACACATCGAGCGGAATCACCGTAACCGGAATCCCCGAAGAGAATACGGCCCGCGCCGCCTCCGGGTCGGTGTGGATGTTGAACTCGGCATCCGGCACGACGTTGCCTTGCGAGTGCACAACCCGGCTCGGCGTGGAAAACGAATGCGTGCCAAAACCGCCGCCCATCAGTACGATTCGATCGATCGACGCCGCGGCGTCCGGCCGCTCGCGCAACAGTCCGGCGATGTTCGTCAGCGGCCCCAGACACGCCAGCGTATAACGAGACCGGAACCCGCCGAGAAACGAAACCGCGGCGGACGGCTTCGCGCCGAACGGCGCCTCGGG
>VFZQ01000648.1 GCA_016871135.1 Acidobacteriota bacterium
CATCTTTCAATCGAGATGCCGCGGCGATTGGCCGCGATTTATTTTCCATGCTGAATGTCAGCCGCTCGAGTTCCCGTATTGGGGTGTCCAAATCCACGGCAGAACATTCGTCTTCCGCGCCCACTCTTCCCACTGCCGTGCCATCCTCGCGACGATCTCCGGATGCTTTGCCGCGAGATTGTGCATCTCGGTTCGATCTTTCTCAAGATCGTACAACTCCCACGCGCCGGCCGGACCAAGGGCCACTAACTTCCAGCGGCCATCGCGCATTGCACGGTTGCCTTCATGCTCCCAATACAAAGGTCCGCGCTTCACCGTCCTGCCTTGCAGCACTGGGAGAATGTCCACGCCATCGGATGCAACCGGCGCCGCGCCCGCGATCGCTGCCAGGGTCGGCATGAGGTCGATAATGTGGGCGGGCCGATGCGAAATCAACCGCTTCAATCGCGCGGGCCAGTGCGCGATGAACGGCGTGGTGATGCCGCCTTCGTGCCCGTAGTGTTTGTACAGCCGCCACGGCGTGTTGCACGCATTGGCCCAACCGCTGCCGTAGCTGTGATACGTTCCCGGCTGACCGATCTGATTCAGTTCCGCGCCTTTGTGAAGTTTGTTGTTCGGACCGGAACTGCCATCGAAACCGAATGGATCCCACTCGGCGCATGCGCCGTTGTCGCTCAGGAAAACAATCAATGTGTTTTCCAATTCGCCGCGTTGCTTCAAATCACCGACGATCCGGCCGATGTTTGTGTCCATCCGTTCGACCATGGCCGCGAAGGTGGCCATTCGCCGCGCAAGATCTTTGCGGCGGTCCTCGGGAAGCGAGTCCCAGGCGGGGTTGTCCTTGCCTGCCCATCCGGTCTCGCCGTTGAATCGGTTCGGCGGAATTGAGGATCGAGGCGTCTCCTCCCATCGCGCGTCGATCAACTTCATGGCGCGCAGCCGCCGCAGCCGCTCCGCGCGGATCGCATCCCAGCCTTTCTCGTACACCGGCGCGTACGCGTCGATCATCTCCTTGGGAGCGTGCAACGGAAAATGCGGCGCGTTGTAGGCGAGATAGAGAAACCAAGGCTTGGCCTCGCCGCGCGCCTCTGCGATGAAATCGAGTGCGTGATCGGTGATCGCATCGGTTGCGTAGAAGTTCTTGGAAGCGCGCACGGGACGATTCTTCGGCAGGCGCGTGTAAACCTTCTCTTTCCAAAAACTGTCGAATCCGTGGATCATTCCATAGAACTCATCGAAGCCGCGGTCAATCGGCGTGAGGTTCGCACCTAAATGCCACTTGCCGCACATCAGAGTTTTGTAACCCGCGCGCTTGAGCGATTGCGGAAGCGTTAAGCAGTCGGCGGCCATGCGCGGCTGATAGCCGGCCTCGGGCCGCGCCGGTGCATTCGGACCTCCGATCATTGCGCCAACGCCCACGCGGTGCGGGTACAGGCCAGTCAGAAGGGCCGCGCGCGACGGACAACAACGCGTGTAGTTATAGAACCGCGTCAGCCGCACGCCGGCGTCCGCGAGCGCGTCCAGGTGCGGTGTCTTGATTTCGCCGCCAAAGCAACCCAAATCGCTATAGCCGAGATCGTCGGCGAGAATCAACAATAGATTCGGCTTGCGTGATTGCGCCGCGGTCGCGGTTACGCTAGCAAGAAACGCCCGTCGTGTCATGGCGCGACCGCTTGGACTCCGGTAACGAAATATTCCGTCTCTCCGAAACAGCTCGTCGGCAGGCCTTTGTGTTGCTCGTAGGTGATGCGGACTTTCTGACCGCTCGAAATGCGGATCTGGCCCGCGACCGCTTCGTCGCGCACGGTGAATTGAAACGTCTGCGCCGGAACGCCCGGTGCGGTCATCATCGTCAATTCGCCTTCCCAGGTCTTGCATAGCCAGCCCTTGTTCGAAATCTTCTGCACATATCCGGTTCGATCGCCCGTCGAATAGGCAAATTTCAAAGCGGCCCAGGCCCACGCACCAACGCCGATCGCGGGCACGACGAGGATGAGCAACACAGCGATAATGATCCAGCGGCGCATGGGAACTCAGTATAGCGGAAACGCCGGAACGCGGTCAGTGCGTCGCCGAAAGACTGTTGTCGTTGTGCTTGACCCTGACGCGCGTTTACCTGACGCATAATTAGCCCGAGCTGGGCCAAACTGCAAGAACGCAGGAGTTGTCTGGTGGTTGATCAGCCTTGCCGCGACGCCGGCTTGCCGCCGAAAGGCGCGATGGCCGGAGGCGTGCGGTTCGTTTTGAAAAGCCTCTTGGCCGCTACCGGCGCGTTACCGGAAACTTTTGCGCCTCATCCGGACCAGGGGACGCGTAGCGAGGATCCTTGGCGCGGATCAGCAGCTCTCCCTTGTTCACGCGGACATCGAGCGGCACCAACGTTAATCCTTGCTGGTTTATCGTCTGCGCGTCGGCGGAAAGGTCGCGCCCTTGTATCCCTTCGGCGCTGACCGGCGGAACATTCGCGTTGTAAAAAGCCGTTGACCACCAACGGCCCTGCTTGTCTTGAAACGGCGTGCCGTGGCCCAGAAACCGGCCGACAAATTTTCGCTCGCTGTACGGACCGGTAATTTTGTCAGCGACTGCGTAGTAGAGGTTGTAAGAGCCTTTCCGCATCTGGCCGGTCGACCAGCCGGTTCCAAACAGAACGTATTTTCCCGCGATTTTCTTGATGAGACAGCCCTCGTGGCCCATCTTGGCGAACGCGCCCGACGGCCCGATTTTCACCGGATCGGCGGCGAACTTTGTGAAGTCTTTGGAAAGCGGTGCGATCTCAGTGGCACCCCAAATCATCCACCAGACGCCGTCGTCGTCTTTGAAAAGCGACGGGTCGTGTCGGATCCCGACGCTCGCTCCGAGCGGGTTCGTCCATGGGCCTTTCAGCTCCGAGCCGCTCGTCAGCGAGAGATTCGCGCCGCGCACCGGCACGGGCGAGGTGTGCACGAGCGCCCATCGATCGCCCAACCAGTGCAGTTCAGGAGCCCAGAGCCGCCATTCCGACCTGACGGTTTCGTCGAAGCGGCCGCGCTCGGCCTTGTACCAAATGCCATCTTCCAGCGAGAACGGCGTTCCGAGCGATTCCCATTCGACCAGATCGCGGCTCCGCCAAGCCTGAATATGCCAGCCGACGAGGCTTTTCGGCCCGAGACCGGTGTTGTAGGTCTCTTCCGGCTTGCCAGGGGTCTGCGTGGTACCGGTGTAATAGTAGTAGCCATCGAGCGCCAATGCGATAAACGGATCCCGAACCCATCCGTCTTTGACCCAGACGGCGCGATTGTGTTTGGACAGCCCTTGGCGGATTGCTTGCGGAGGTTCGGCGGCGAAAGCGGTCAAAACGCATCCGGCTAAGACCGCGGTTTTCAAAGTGGTTGATCCCAACTCTTAATCGCCGCGAGCACACGTTCCACCTCGTGATCAGTCATGTATGGATGAATGGGCAAACTGACTTCCTGTGCGGCGACCCGGCGCGCATTTGGCAGGTCTCCGTGCATCACGTAATTAACGCCCTGCATCGCGGGTTGGTCGGGAATGACTGCCGGATAATGCTCGCCGGTACCAATTCCGTTGCTGCGAAGATGGGCAATC
>VFZQ01000649.1 GCA_016871135.1 Acidobacteriota bacterium
ATTTTCTCGGTACGGCGACCGTTCATCGCTGGCTGAACTTCGGCGTGTCGCTGTCTCTGCTTTCCGGCGCGCCGTTCAACATTACGACGGGCCGCGATGAGAACGGCGACGGAATGGCCATCGACAGACCGGCCGGCGTTGCGCGCAACACGGGTAAAGGCCCTGGCGCGGCGGTGCTCGACTTACGCTGGTATCGCGAGTTCCGCTTCCGGCCGGCGCAGAAGGACAAGAGCCCTTCGATCACACTCAGCCTGGACGCATTCAACCTGCCGAACCGCGTCAACTACCAGAACTTCATCGGCTCGCTGACGTCGCCGTTCTTCGGACGCGCCGTCGGCACATTGCCGCCGAGGCGCCTGCAAGCCGGCGCGCGGTTTCAGTTTTGAAGCGGCCTACTTGATGACCATACTCTCGGCCGCTTCCAACGTCAGAGCCTTATCGCCCGGTTTGAAGCCGTTTGTTTCAAGAATGTAGGCGGTCACCATGGTGTAGATATCGGCCGGGAGCGAACCGGCGTTGCCCGGCGGCATCGTTTTCTTCGCGCGATCGTGCAGTTGTTTGACGGTGCGCGCGGTCCATGTGTTCTTGAAATAGGTTCCGGCGAGAGGCGTGCCCATGTGGCCGTTGGTCATGTTCGCGCCGTGGCAGACGGCGCAGTTGGAGTTGTACGCGGTCTTGCCGGCGGCGGCTTGCGCGGCGGTGAAATGGGGCGTGATCGGATTGGCGACAGTGAGAATCGGCTCGGGCGCCATGGTCGACCGCGACGCGCTCGGCGTCGCTTCCACCGGCGCGCCGGTTCCCTCCCCTTCGTAGGTGAACGCCAGGATAGCGCCCTTGTCCTGCATCACGCGCGTAACGCCGCCATCGGCCGATTCGGTAAGGCCGCTCGGATCGGTGGCGATGTAGATCGTCTTGCCATCGGGGCTGACGGCGGTGTCGCGATATCGGTTCTCCGATTGGAAGTAGCGCCAAAACTTGCCCGCCGCGGCCTTGCCGTCTTTGGTCAACGGCAGCACATAGAGCGACCCGCGTTTAAGTGTCGTCACCAGCAACACGCGGTCCCAACCGGGGATGCCTTTCGATTGATAGTGCTCGACGCCGGAGGCGCCGACGGTCGGCCAGCAGATGTAGTTGATGCCTTTGCAAGCGGGGTCTTCGAAATTGAAGCCTGTCTCGACGGTGAACATCGTCGCCAGCGGATTGACCATCGCCGGTTTGAACTCCGATTCGTCGTGGCGGGGAACCGAGGGATGAATCGCCAGGTCGCTGAACTTCAACTGCTCGCAGGGCGTCGACGCATCGGCCCAGCGCGCGTACTGAAACGCTTTGCCATCTCGCAGTCCCGCGACGTTGGGCCATCCGTAGTTGCCGCCCTTAACCAGGCGATTCACTTCGTCGTCGGTTTTCGGGCCGTGCTCGGAGGAATAGAGCCGGCGGTCGGGAGCGAAGTCGAGGCCCTGCGGGTTGCGATGGCCGAGCGTGTAGACGTGGCTGACAACGCCGTTTAATTTGGGGTTGTTTTTCGGGATCGATCCATCGAGATTAATGCGCAGCGCCTTGCCAACATAGGAGGCGTATTCCTTCGCCGCGAGTTCTTTCGCGGTCGGCAAACGCTGCGGCTCGACGGGCAGGCAGAAGTTGCCAAGTTGATTGTTGCCTTGATCGCCGAGCGTCAAATACAACTTCTTGTCCGGGCCGAATTTTAGGCGTCCTCCGTTGTGGTCGTTACTTGCTGGCAAGCCGGTGAGGATGTCGGTTTTGTTCGACATCGTTCCGCTGGCCGGATCGTAGGTGAAACGCACGACCTTGCCGTAGAGAAGGCGATAGGCGCTGTTCGGATCCTTCACCATCGGGTCCGGACCTTTAGCCTGATCCTGATAGGTGTAGAACACATAGACGTTGTTGCTGTTCGGTTCGAGCGCGAGTCCGAGAAGGCCGTCTTGCCCGCCGGGTACGCTCACTTCGTCGATCGTCACGGCGACTCGTTTCTCGCCGGTCTTCGGATCGATGCGGGTAACGCGTTTGGCGACGCGTTCGGTGGTCCAGAGCATGCCGTCCGGTCCCCAGGTGATTTCCCATGGATCGGCGAGACCGGAGACAACGACTGAGCGTTTGAATTGCTTGGTCCCACGGCGCACCGAGGCGGGAGAGTCCTGGGCGGAGGCGACGGAAGCAATGAATATCGTAGCGGCGACGAGTTTAAGCATGAACTATCTAGTCTACGAAAAGACCCGCTATCTGTGATAGTCTGTATCCCAACTACATCCTGCATCGCACTGGAGCTTGGACCATGCTGTCTCGAATTCTCTGCTTTGTATTCTCTGCCGCCGCCTACGCGCAAACGCTCGCGACCGTCACCGGCGAGGTTCGCGACGGATCCGGCGCGGTCGTTGCCGGCGCCGAAATCGCGGTGCGCAACACCGAAACAAATATTGTCCGTTCTGTCGTGACAAACGAAGAGGGCCTATTCACGGTGCCGGCATTGAATCCGGGGCAATATGAAGTCAAGGCTTCGCGCACCGGCTTTAAGACGTCATCGCGCGCGGGGATCGAGCTGCAAGTGCAGCAAACCGCGCGCGTCGACTTCGTTCTCGATGTGGGCCAGGTCACCGAAACCGTTGAAGTCAGCGGAGGCGCGCCGTTGCTGGCCACCGAGAACGCCACCGTCGGCACGGTGATCGAACGCCAACGCATCACCGATCTCCCGCTCAACGGCCGGAACTTCCTGAGCCTGGTCGCGCTCAGCCCAAACGTCACCTACGGCTTTAGCCCCGCCGCGCAAGCCGCCGGGCGTCAGGGCGGTACGCGTTCGCAGATCACGATGTCGCTTTCCGGCGCGCGTGCCACATGGAGTAACTACACGCTCGACGGCATCACCAACACGGACATCAACTTCAACCTCTTCATCGTGCTGCCGTCGGTTGAAGCGTTGCAAGAGTTCAAGGTGCAGACCGGCATCTACTCCGCCGAATTCGGGCGCGCGGCCGGACAGGTCAACGTCTCGACGCGCGGTGGGACGAATGAATATCACGCCTCGGCCTTTGAGTTCCTGCGCAACGACAAACTCGACGCCCGCCCTTACTTCTTCAAAGACCCCGAGAGTCCCAATCAAATCGCTCCCGAGAAAGCGCCGTATCGCCAGAATCAATACGGCGGCACACTGGCCGGCCCGGTCCGCATTCCAAAGCTCTACAACGGCGCCAACCGGTTGTTCTTCATGGCCAACTTCGAAGGCTTTAAGTCGCGCCGCACGGTGAACACGTTTGGCACGACGATGACCGAAGCGATGCGGCGCGGCAACTTTTCGGTCGTGCAAAGCGCCCTGCAAGATCCCGCCACCCGCGCCCGCACCGGCACGACTATCACATCGACCGCTTTCCCCGGAAACCAGATTCCCGCCTCGCGGTTCGACAAAGGCACCGTGCTGCTGCTGGAACGTTTCGCCCCCGTGCCGAATCTCGTGCAGAGCGGACTGCCGAATCGCAACTATCAATACCTGGCCAAGACACCGGTCGACAAGGATCAGTTCACCGGCCGGATCGACTTCAACGAAAACTCCAACTCGCAATGGTTCGGCCGCT
>VFZQ01000650.1 GCA_016871135.1 Acidobacteriota bacterium
GCGCCGCGCGGTTGGCGCGCTTTAACGTCGCGGTTAATCCGGTGCCGACGAATCCGGGACGGCCGGGACGCAAATATTTCGTCGGTCTGCCGATACCCGCGGCCGCCGGCATGGTTGCCAGCGTCGTGTACGCGCTCGATTCGCAACCCGTGCGGCAGTGGCCGGGCGCGGTGTTGTGGATGGCTCTAATGGGGCTGCTGTCGTTCTTGATGGTTTCGACGTGGCGCTACCGCAGCTTCAAGGATTTCAATCTGCTCAGCCCGCGATCGTTCAAGTCGGTAATCGGGCTCGCCAGCCTCATCTACTTGATCCTCTATTTTTCGCAGCACGTGCTGCTTGCGATGGCGACCACCTACGTGGCCAGCGGCATTCTCGTCCGAATCGGCGGATTGATGCAACGCAATCTCAAATCGCCGCCGCCGGCGCCGGAGACACAAGTTGGGTAGTTCCATTCTGTTGATTGGTGCGGACTCGCTGCTCGGTAAGGAAATCCGCGATGTTTACCATCTCGCGCCGCGGTTGCAGTTGGCGACGGCCGCGCTGGATGCCACCGCCGTATTCGCCGCAAGTGAAGAAGAGATCGAAGTGGTTGCCGCAGTGGATGCCGAGATGATCGCCGATGCCGCCGCCATTATCGTCGCCGCCAACGGTGAGGCCGCGCGCGAAAAACTCGTCGATTGCACCGCGCCTGTCATCGACCTCACCGGCGGGATCGACAAACCCGCACGCGCGATTCCACACGCGACCGCGGCGCTGCTCACCGAGTTCATAGAGCATGTTCAGGCCTACGATGGAGTCACGCGCGTTATCGCCACAGCGTTCGTTCCGGCGAGCGAATACGGGCGGGCCGGCATCAACGAGTTGCAGAAACAAACCGTCGCGCTGCTTTCCTTCAAGCCGATGCCGAAGGAGATTTTCGACGCGCAGTCGGCGTTCAATTTTCTTGCCGTGGCGAAGTCGCAAGAGGATGCCCGCCGCGCGCTTGGTACATCACCGCCGGTGTCGCTGCGGGTCGCGCAGGCGCCCGTGTTTCACGGTCTCAGCGTGTCGGTGTGGGTCGAGTTCGCTTCACGCGTGTCGGTTCCGAAGCTGATTGAGCACTTGAAAGAGGAAGGCGTCGACGTGCGCGATGGCGACCTCGATCCGCCCGACAATACTGGCGTTGCCGGTATGAGCGGCTACGCGGCCGGCGCGATTGAGCGCGATGCGACGAATGGCAATGCGGCATGGTTGTGGCTCGCGGCCGACAATCTCCGCTTGCGTGCGGAATTAGCGGTCGACGCCGCCCGCGAGTTGTTATGACGCGGCGTGTCTGGTTGAGCTCGATTGCGCTCTCCACCGGCTGTGGTTATCACGTCGGCGGCAAAGCCGACCTGCTCCCGAAATCGGTGAAGACGATCGCGGTATCGAACTTCACCAATCTTACGGCCCGCTACAAGCTCCCGGATCGTTTAACAACGGCTGTCACGCGCGAGTTCATTTCGCGCACGCGCTACCAAATCATCCCCGACGCCACGCAGGCCGACGCAGTCTTGACCGGCGCGATCGTCAACTACACCGCCTTCCCGACAATCTTCGACGCCAACACCGGTCGAGCCGCGGGCGTCACGGTGCAACTCGTCATGCAGTTGACGCTTACCGAGCGGGCCACCGGTAAGGTGCTCTATACAAGACCGAACTTCGACATCCGCGAGCGTTACGAGGTTTCGGTCGATCAGGCGCAATATTTTGAAGAGTCCGAACAGGCGCTCGACCGGCTGAGCCGCGATGTGGCGCGCTCGCTTGTGTCGGCGGTGTTATCGTCATTTTAATGTCGCCGGACGAGCTACTTTCGCAATGCAAGGCAGGTAAGCTGCACCCGGTCTATCTGTTCATCGGTCCCGATACTTGGCGGCGCGATGAGTGCAAGCGGGCGCTGATCGAAAAGGCCTTGCCGGAAGAGGACCGCGAACAAGGCTATGTGCGCCACGATCTTGACGAGGTCGATCTCGCCGAAGTGCTCGACGACGCCTGCTCGTTTTCATTGTTCGCCGCCAACCGGGTGATCTGGGTATCGAGCGCCGAGGCGGCGTTGCCGCGCGGGGACGCGACCGAACCGCCGGCCGCGCTTGAGCGCTATGTGAAGAATCCGACGCCGGGCGTGACGCTCGTATTGCAATCGAGCCGCTTCGAACTCGATGGGGAGGACAAGGCCAAAAGTGAGCGCGTGCGCAAGTACTTCGCGCCCGTGAAGGCCGTTGTTGAGTTTCCGCATCCGAGCGCTTCGGAGGCGCGAACGTTGGCGCAGCGTCTGGCCAAGCAGCGGGGTCTGCAAATACAAAGCGACGCGCTCGAACTGCTCATCGAAGCAACCGGTGGGAATGCTTCGCGCCTGGCCAACGAGATCGAGAAACTGCGGTTGCTTACCGAGACGGCAACGGTCGAACATGTACGGAAGCTGGTGCCAGACGCGCGTGAAGCGACGATCTTCAACCTTGTCGCCGCGCTTGGCCGGCGCGACCGGAAGGCGTCGCTTGAAATTCTCGATACGCTGGTGCGGGACGGCGAATACCTGCCGTTGTCGCTCAGTTTCCTTGCCGCGCAATTCCGTTTCGCGATCACCGCGCGCGAGGCGCGTTTGACCACGGCATCCGCGATACAAGGCCACTTCCAGCGTCTCGGAGTGCCGATGTGGTCCGCGCGCGCGCAGCAGATTCAACAAACCGCGGCGGCGTTTCAGCCGGCGCAAATGCGTGCGGCAATCCGGTGGATCTTTCAGGCCGATCGCGGTCTGCGCGACATTCGTCCCGATGACCGAACGGTTATGGAGCAGTTCATCTTGCGTTTGACGAGTTAGGCTGGGCTACTTCAGGATTTCTTCCAGCGTCGTCGCCGAGAAGAACTGAGTCGTCCAGCGATCGAATGCGTTGCGTTCGGCATTTTGGATGCGAGTCACGGCCCATTGGGGGAGTGGACCAAAGCGGAGCGTCAACATCTGGCTCATCAGATCCTGAAGCCCTTCCAGTTTGCCCTCCAGCTTCGCCTCCGCCACGATCTCCTGATAAGTAACGGAATCCTGCAATATCTCGTTTGTTGCCATCAGGTCCTTAGTCCTTTCCAGAAACGCGCTCCTACTGCCATATCGGAGTCCGCCGAGCAGGAAAGACTGCGCCGAGAGTTCCTTGTTAGAGGACACGACTTGAGGTTATCGGCGCGGAGTGTCTCGACATTCAACTCGCAGTCGAGCGGCTCGACTTCCAGATCTTCCGTCATCGGAATCCCGGCGAACAGCGCCAACGTCATTCGCGGATCGTCGTCGCTCAGGATTTTGAAGTGTTTGTCGATCGAGAAGGGCACTACTTAGGAAGTGCGTGCCCGAGCCGAAAAATCTCAGTCGAAGAGCCGGTTCAGTTCGGCGGTCAATCCGAGCTCCGCCGCCGTTGTGGACATGTAGGCGCGATCGAGCTTATCGCCTTGAATGGCGATTATTCCCAGGATGTCGTTAAGCTGTTTATCGCTACCGCCGCCAGACTGCCGGATCCAATCGAGCTTCGCGAGAATTGCATCCTCGGCGCTTACAACCGCAAACTCGATTGATT
>VFZQ01000651.1 GCA_016871135.1 Acidobacteriota bacterium
CTACCCTGTGGCCGATATGAATCCTGTGATCGACTCCGGCTCGCCTTCGCTTCGCTCCCTGGCCCGTGTCACCTGGTTGGCCCTCCTCGTCCAGACCGCCCTCGGCGCGCTGTACCGGCATAACATTGTCGGCCTGCTCCCTCATATCGGGTGCGCGCTCCTGGTGATGGGGATGGTAATGTACGCGGGCATCGCCGCGTGGTCGACCGAGAACGCGCCGAAACCCGTGACCCGCACGGCGCTGGCGATGTTGATTCTTACCGGCGTCCAAATGCTACTCGGAATCGCCGCCTATCTGTATCGCCATGATCCGGCGAACGGTGGGGGCGTGTTACTCTGGTCTGTATTCCACGTTGCCGTGGGGGCAGTCACCACGGCTACCTGCGCGTTAATGGAGATCCAAATTTCGCGATACGTTCGCCCGGCGGTGGTGGCTTAAGTGAAGCACTACCTGGCTCTTACCAAACCTCGCATTACCTGGCTCATTCTCGTGAGCACCGGCGTTGGCTACTACTTCGGGGCTTCCGGTCCGCTGCAGTGGATTGTGCTGTTGCACTGCATGGTAGGCACGGCGTTGCTGGCCTCCGGCACCGCAGCGTTGAATCAGTGGTATGAAAGCGACGCCGACGCGCAAATGCGCCGCACCGAAAAGCGTCCCATTCCCGCTGGCGTCATCTCTCCGCGCAACGCGTTCCTATTCGGCCTCGCCTTGTCGCTTATCGGTTTCTTTGAACTCGCCCTCGGCGCCAATTGGCTAACCGCCGGGCTCGGACTCTTCACCGAACTAAGTTATCTCTGCCTTTATACCCCGCTAAAGCGGCGCTCGCCGATCTCGACGACCGTCGGCGCGGTACCGGGCGCGATGCCGCCGCTGATCGGCTTCGCCGCGGCCCGCGGCGTTCTCACCGCCGAAGCCTGGGTCCTCTACGCGATCCTGTTCCTCTGGCAGTTCCCGCACTTCTACGCAATCGCCTGGATGTACCGTGAGGACTACTCGCGCGGCGGTATCCGCATGTTGCCCGTCGTTGAGCCAGATGGCGACTCCACGGTCCGCCAGATGCTTCTCTTCTCCCTCGTGCTGATTCCGATCAGCCTCTTGCCCACGTGGCTTTCAATGGCCGGCGCGTTCTATTTCGTCGGTGCGTTGATTTGCGGCGTGGCGTTTGTCGGCGCGTGCATCAGCATGATGGGTGACCGCAGCTTGGTCAAAGCCCGCGGTGTTCTTCTGGCATCGGTGATCTACCTGCCGGTGATCTATGGATTACTGGTCCTCGACCGCACGCATCTCTAGGCGTGGCGTGATTGCCGCGGCGCTGTTGTCGAGTTGCGTCCGCAAGCCGCAACCGCCAGTGCTCTCGACGATTCCGCCCTTCACCTTCACCGACCAGACCGGCGCCGAGTTTCGCAGCGAAAAACTACGCGGCGTTCCCTGGGTGGCGTCGTTCTTCTTCGCCAACTGCACGTCGCACTGCCCACGCTTGAACACCGCGCTTTTTCAGTTGCAAGAGCGGACGAATCGTATTCACATCGTCTCGTTTACGGTCGATCCCGCCAACGATACTTCCGAAGTTCTTTCGCAACTCGCCAGGCGCTACAAGGCCGATGTAACGCGCTGGCATCTCCTTACCGGCCCGCAAGAATCCTTGAGCAGAATCAGCGAGAGCTTCTTCGCCGGCAAGCTCAGCATGGAGCACACGATGCACTATCTACTGGTCGACGCCGACATGCGCTTCCGCGTTCGGCATCGCTTGGAAGAAGGCCCCGAGCCACTGCTAAAAGACATCGAGAACATCTATGGAACTGCGTGACCTCCCCGCCCTCAACGCCTGCCTGAACTTCACGGCGTTCGTGCTGTTGCTCATTGGATACCGGTTCATCCGCCAAGGCCGCCGCGAGGCGCACCGCAAAGTCATGCTTGCGGCCTTTGCGATGTCGGCGCTTTTTCTCACGTCGTATCTGATCTACCACTTCAACGTCGGCAGCGTGAGGTTCGAAAAACCCGGCGCGATTCGGTACGTCTACCTGACGATCCTCGTTACGCACATCGTGCTCGCCGTGCCCGTCGCCATCCTGGCGCCCATCACGCTCTTCCGGGGCCTTCGCGAACGTTTCGCCGAGCACCGCCGCATCGCCCGCTGGACCTTTCCCATTTGGGTGTACGTCTCCGTCACCGGCGTGATCGTCTACGTTATGCTGTATCAACTGTGAAGTATTTTCTAGCCCTCGCCGCACTCGCCCTTTCCGCTGCTCCTCCCAACATCGTCATGATCGTCTCGGACGATCATGGCTGGACCGACTACGGATTCATGGGGCACCCGCACGCGCGCACGCCGAACATCGACAAGCTCGCCGGCGAGTCGCTGCTCTACACGCGCGGTTACGTGCCGACCAGCCTCTGCCGCCCGTCGCTGGCATCGATCATGACGGGCCGCTACCCGCACGAGCACCTTATCACCGGCAACGATCCGCCCGGCAACGCCCGCGACGTCAAGTCTCGCGCCGCGATGGTCGAGCTGTTCAAGAAATCGAAAACCATCGTCGGCGAGCTTTCGGATCTCGGCTACGTTTCGCACCAAAGCGGTAAGTGGTGGGAGGGCGAATGCAACTGCTGCGGCTTCACCGAGTGTATGTCGCACGGCGATGTCACCAAAGGCGGGCGTCACGGCGACATCGGCCTTGAAATCGGCCGCAAGACGATGAAGCCGGTATTCGATTTCATCGACGCCGCCGGTGCGAAACCGTATCTGCTTTGGTACGCGCCCATGATGCCGCACACGCCACACAACCCGCCGGAGCGATTACTCGCCAAGTACTCTGCCCTGCCCGCAGCGCAGGCGAAATACATGGCAATGATCGAGTGGTTCGACGAGACCGTCGGCGAACTCGTCGCCTACATCGACAAAAAGGGCCAGACCGACAATACGCTCTTCGTCTACTTAGCCGACAACGGCTGGGTGCAGCTCGAAGGCCAGCGAAGCTTGTACGACACGCGCGCCAAGCTCTCGCCGTACGATGCCGGCCTGCGCACGCCGATCTTCTTCCGCTGGAAAGGCAAGATAACGCCTAAGCGCGACGACAAAACGCTGGCCATAAGCCTCGACATCGCGCCGACCCTCCTCGCGGCGGCGGGCGGCAAGACTCCGCCAGAATGGCGCGGCCGCGACGCCCGCCTAATCGGCGGACGCAATCAGATCTTCGGCGCGACGTTTGCGCACACGTCGGTCGACATCGCCAAGCCGGCGGCGAACGTGAAGTACCGCTGGGTGATCAAGGACAACTGGAAATTGATCGTGCCGCAGATCGCGAATCTGGCCGTGCCCATATGGGAAGGCCGCCCCGAAACCGCTTGGGCCGAGGCGCCGGCGCTGTACGATTTATCGAAGGATCCTCAGGAAAGAAACAACCTCGCGGGCGAACAGGGGAACGTGCTGAAAGGTCTGATGAGGGACCTCGACGCATGGTGGCGGCCGTAAACTGAAAGCGGGGCAAATTGCGGTCCCCAGATGAATCCCCAGTACACAGCCCTATTCGAGCGCGCGGTCAACAACTAGGTGGCCGACGTCC
>VFZQ01000652.1 GCA_016871135.1 Acidobacteriota bacterium
TGCTGAAACTGCCACGACGCAAAGACGGCTTTCGAATACGCATCGAGCCCATACGGCAGCCCGCCTTCGGCCGACGCGGTGCGAAAACCGTTCGCCTCGTAGATTTTCTGAATGCGGTTGATGGCCGATAGTTCCAGTCCGCTCTTGCCGGGGTCGCCGAAAAACTGCAACGGCCCCGTGCCGATCACCGCATGTTTGGCGATGTGTTTCGAGGCATCCAAGTAGCGCTCGAGATTCGCGTTGTCGAGAAACTGCACGTCGCCAAAATTCGTGAAGCCTTCGCCGCCGACGGAATCGGCGACGAAATCGCCGTCGAAGCGGATATCGACGCCCGTCAGATCCTGCACGGCGTAGGCGTATTCGGCGCTGGTCAACCGGCGCACCGTCACTTTGCCCGGATCGCCCGCGTGCTGCCGCGCGTAGTCGCCGAGGCGCGTGCGAATCCACTTCACCGCGGCGGTCCGCTCGGCTTCGGACGGCTGTGGCATTTTGGCGGGCGGCATGTGTTTTTCTTCGAGCGCCGTCGCGACTCTCTGCCAGTGCTGGTACTGCTCGCCGACGGCGTTGTACGCCGTCAACTGCTGCATGCTCAAATTAGCCGCGGGCTTGCTCTCTCCGTGACAGGAGAAGCAGTATTGGCGGAAGGTCGCCGGCGGCTGCTGGGCAATAGCGGCGGCCGTGCAGAAGATCGCGAACGGAATTTTCATGACGCTGAAGGAGCCGGAATCCGGCAGTTTGAGTCTATCATTCGCGCCAGGGGGTACGGAACTACGACTCGCTCGCTCCCGCCATCTGGAACGACGCCAGATTCTCCGCGTCGACGGTAACCGCCGCCGGCTTCACCTCGAACATCAGTTGATAGCCGAACAATCCTGGCAACAGCGCGGTGACGATCTTAAGAATTTTGCTACCCAGCAAATGCAGCGCGCCGTTGGGCGTTAACCGCAGCGCACGGTCGAGCGGAATGACCGAGAACTCCTCGCGCACGATGCGATACCCGTTGGCTTCCAACAACTCGCGCGCCGTCTTGCGCGTGAAAAACTTCACGTGCGTACGGTCGAGAATTCCACGGTCCTGGTAATTGAACTGGCCGAACAGGAGGCCGATACGGATCGCGATGTTGGCGACATTCGGCACCGAGACTATCGCGCTGCCGCTTCTTGGGCGAATCAGCGGGTAGATGTCGCGCAGGAGGCGTTCCGGATTCGTCAGATGCTCCAGTACATCGAGCAACAATACCTTATCGAACTTCTCGCCGTTCAACTCCGATCGCGCGTCGCCCAGGCCCAGGTTTAAGTCGGCTTGATGATAGCCGCGCAAGTCCTCGCGCAGCGCGGGCGTTTCCAAGATGTCGACGCCTGTCACTTCATTGCCCGCCTGAAGCAGCAGCCCCGCGAAGTAACCCTCGCCGCAACCGACATCAAGGACTTTATTCTTCGTGCCCGCCATGCGCTGCGCATAGTAGTGGCTCGAATAGGGCGACTCCTTGATATCGTAGTGGTAGAAATATTCGGCGAACTCGGGAAACTCTTGCGAGCCATTCACCGTCGACCTGTAGCGATAGACGGCCTTCACCACGTCGCGCGCGTACTTCATGCCGTTCACATGGCAGATTTCATCGCCATAGTAGGTGGGAATCGGGATTTCGGCGATGCGGAAGCGCTGGTGCTGCAGCTTGATGATGATTTCGGTGTCGAAGTGAAAATCGTGGGTCATCTTCGAAAAGTCGATCGCCCGCAGAGCGTGTAGATCGTAGGCGCGGTAGCCCGAATGAAACTCGGTTAAATGTAAGTTCAACGCACGGTTTTCGAAGAACGTGAGTATTTTGTTGCCGGTGTACTTGTACAGCGGCATTCCGCCTTGGAGCGGCCCGCCGAAATCCTTCATCATGCGCGAGCCGAAAACGGCTTCGGCCTGGCCCATGACCAGCGGATGATACATGTGCGCCAGGATCTCGGGCGCGTATTGGCCGTCGCCGTGCAGCAGCACGACAATGTCGAACCCGCGCTCGATGAAGTAGCGGTAGCCCTTGATTTGATTGCCGCCGTAACCTTGGTTCTTCTCGTTCTTGAAGACGTGCAGCTTCGCGTTCGGGTTTAGTTGTTTGTAGCCCACCGCGAGTTCGAACGTCTCGTCGCCGCTCGCATCGTCGAAGACAACGACCTCTTCGACGTTCTCCCAAACGGCCGCCGGAATACGGCGAAACACCTTCGCCAGCGTGGTCGCGGCGTTGTAGGCGACGATGAGAATACCGATCCGCTTCCCGCGCGCATCGGCGAGCGCGGGCGTGGTGGGCGGGTATTTGGCGGGTGTGTTCACCGATTCCTACTCCTCTCCATAATACCCGCCTGAAAGATTTTCCTTGACTCTTTCGCCAGATGTGCTAAAAATTTAGCAGGAGGTGCTAAATTTCTAGCATGTCAGCGACAAGCGCCGCGCTTTCGGTCTCGCGCCGCGAGCGCCAAATTCTCGACGTCCTTTTTCGTTTGAAGGAAGCTACAGCCGCGGAAATCCAAACCGCGCTGCCCGACGCCCCTTCCTACTCCGCCGTTCGCGCCCTGCTTCGGATCATGGAAGACAAAGGCCATGTGCGCCACCGCGAAGATGGCCAGCGCTATGTGTATCTGCCCGCCATCGCCGCCGAATCGGCACGCCGATCGGCATTGCACCACGTGCTCGATACGTTTTTCGAAGGTTCGGCCGCGGGCGCGATGGCTGCGTTGATCGACGATAACGCCACGCGGCTGTCCCGCGAAGAACTCGACCGGTTGCAGGCGCTGATCGATCAAGCCAGGAGGAAAGCATGACTCCGCTTGCTATTCGCTGCATTGTCGGGATGACAATCCTGCTTCTCGCCGCCGGTCTCGGTTCGCATTTGTTGCGGAAACGATTGTCGGCCTCGCAACGCCATGTTATCTGGACGGCCGCGATGGTGCTTTCGCTGTTGCTGCCCGTGCTCCTACAATGGACGCCGCCGGCGACAACACTGGTCGCGCGCGGCGGCGTCGAAGTGCAGCGGATCCTGATTACCGTTACGCCGGACCCGCTTCCCGCGCCCACCAACTGGCCGCGCGCGATCTGGCTTGGCGGCATGGCGGCGATGGCGCTGTGGACCGTGGCCGGTTATCTGCGCGCGAGCAAGCTGTTGGCGTCGTCGCGCGAATTCGCAACCGTCGACGGCGTTGCCGTGCGCACGGCGGCGGAGTTGAAGATGCCCGCGGTCGCGCTCGGGCCCGCGATTTTGTTGCCGGAATCGGCGGCCGAGTGGCCCGCCGAACGATTGGATGTCGTCTTAACCCACGAGCTTGCACACGTGCGCCGGTGGGATCTTTTGTGGCGGTTGGCCGGATCGGCCGTCTGCTGCGTCTATTGGTTTCACCCGCTGGCCTGGTGGGCGGCGGCGCAACAAAGGAGAGAAAGCGAAATGTCTTGTGACGATCAGGTGTTGAACCACGGCTGTCCAAATTAGCGCGGAGTGAGCGGGAGCGGAGTTGAAGGTAAAGGAGTTACCGCTTGGTCCGAGTTGGCGAGAAGGTGAGGTTGGGGGTAAGTGTCTGTT
>VFZQ01000653.1 GCA_016871135.1 Acidobacteriota bacterium
TCCCACCGCGCCTTCAATGATGTCCGGATATGCCAGCCCGCGTTTGGCCGGCAGCCGCGATTCGTCGATGTTCCACAACGCCGCCAGTTCAGCCCGGTCCTTTGGGTCGTCGAACTTGCGATACCCCGGCATGCCCGAAGTAAAGCCCGTTTCGCGCGTGCCCATCGCATTGCACTGGCCCGTAATCGAGAACGGCGACGCGCCCTCGCGGCCGATGTGCCCGGTCAACAGCGCCAGATTGTTGATCGCCGCCACCGTCTCGGCGCCCTTGGTCGAATGATTCACGCCCATCGTCCAACCGATGAACCCGGCCTTCGCCTTGCCGTACAACACCGCGGTCTTGTAGATCTGTTCTTCCGAGAGGCCCGTCAATTCGCTCACGCGCTGCGGCGTGTACGGCTCGACATGTTTCTCCAGCGCTTCAAATCCCGATGTGTGTGCCGCGATGTACTTGCGGTCGATCAGGCCGTGACGGATCAGAATGTGCGCCATGCCGTTTAACAGCGCCAGGTCCGAGCGCGGCTTGATCGGCAGGTGAATGTCGGCCATCATCGCCGTCTTCGAAACACGCGGATCGGCCACGATGACGGTCTTCGACGGATTCGCCTCGAGATACTGACAAAGGATCGGGTGATTGTCGGCGATGTTAGCGCCGATCAACAAAATCACGTCCGCCTTCTCCATGTCCTCGTACGCGCCCGGAGGCCCATCGCTGCCGAAGGAAAGTTTATAGCCCGAGACCGCGCTCGCCATGCACAATGTCGTGTTGCCGTCGTAGTTCTTCGTGCCGAATCCAAGTTGAATCAACTTGCCCAGCGTGTAGAACTCCTCGGTGACCAATTGCCCCGTGCTGATTACGCCGAGCGAATCGGCGCCGTATCGCTGCTGCACCGCGCGAAACTTCTCGACCATCGTGCTGATCGCTTCATCCCACGAAATGCGCACAAATTTGCCGTTCTTCTTGAGCAACGGATACTTCGCGCGATTCTCTGTGTCGATGATGTAGTGCTCGCTCAGTCCCTTCGGGCAGAGCTTGCCGCGATTCACCGGATGTCCCTGCAACGGCCGCGCCGCGATCGCCTTGCCTTCTTTCACTCCTACTTCAATGCCGCAGCCCACCGAGCAGTAGCCGCAAGTCGTCGCCACCCATTTCTCGGGAATCTTTTTCGCCGACGTGTAGCCTGTCGATGCATCGCGCGCAAAAGCGTATTCGCTCGCCAGGTTGTCGATACCGATCAACCGCTTAAAAGTCCCGATCATGCCGCCCTCCCGGAAGTGAAAGCCGCCGCGACGTTCTTCGGAACGACGCTTACGAAGAACAACCACCGCCCCAGCCACTCACCGGCTAATGCCAGCGCCAGTGTCGCCGCCGCCGGAACATCGGTCAGGGGCATCACGAGCCCGGCGGCCACCAGAATCGCGAGCCGCGTCAGGAATTGCCTCTGCAATCGCCCCGACAGCAGTAAGGACGACGCCCGCAACTCGAACGCCTCCGAGCGCGACAGCCACAGGAATTTCAACGTCTGCGTAATCAACTGGGCCGCGCCACCCGCCACCGCGGCCCAGGCTGTCCATGGCGCATCGGACACGTTGAGCGCCCGCACGAACAGAGGTCCAAGAAACAATGCTGTCGCGTAGAAATCGATCATCGTGTAGCGGCTGAACCACGCCGGTCGCGCCCGTACCACATAGATTCGCGCCGACGATGTCACGCCCAAGATTCCGAACACGGCCGTCGCGAGGCCCACCGCTGTTCGGCCGCCGATGTCGAAATAGAGCATTCCGGCGTACGCATGCGCCGCGCCGGCGAACAGCGAGAGCGTCAGCACCTCACGGCTCAACCAGGACCGGCGCAGACCCTTCATCGCGCGCCAGGCGTGAATCGGACGGCCGAGGTGCAGCGTCGACGCTCCGAGGCTCAGTCCCGCGATGCCCAGCGCCGCGATTGCCGCGATCCCCAAACCCGCGCCGACACCCATCAGATCGAGCGCCCACAGAGCGATGAACGCGCCCACCGAGAGCTGCGTGAGAACCAGCATGAACACAAGCGGCCAGTGCGGATGCTCAACCGAGATGCGTTGTGTATCGACGCGGCCCATGTCCGGCGGAAGATCCGCGGGGAGCGTCACCCGTGTTGTCGAGATGCTGTCTCGCGAGGACGGCAAGCCCGGCGCGTCGGCGGCCATATGCTCGGCGCGCCACGCTGCGATATCGACGATCTCGATCGTGATCGCTTTTTCAGGGCAAGCATTCGCGCACGCCGGCGCATCTCCATCTGCCAGGCGGTTGTGGCAGAGATCGCACTTGCCGACCACGCCGCGATCGGCGTTGTACTGCGGCACGCCATACGAACAGTTCCAGGTGCAGTATTGACAGCCGATGCAAATATCCGCCGAGTGTACGACCACGCCGGTCGCCGAATCTTTCGTGTACGCTTCAGTCGGACATCCGATCATGCACGACGGCTCCACGCAGTGGTTGCATCCCATCGAAAGGTAATGCCGCTGCGTGTTCGGATAGTGGCCGCCCTCGACTTCGCCCACTCGCCGCCAGTTGATCGCCGCCGGATTTCCGTTCTGCTCGTTGCAAGCCACCACGCAACACTTGCATCCGATGCACTTCGTCATGTCGAAGTGGAATCTGTACTGCTCGCCGGGGCGCGGTTTGCGCTCGGGCATTAGCGGCTGCGGTTTCGTTATCTGCACGAACCGGTTGGCTGGGGTGTAGATCAGTTCTCGTTCGAGTAACGGTAGAGACACGTCTGGCCTTCTATCGCGGTTGGCGATAGCGAAAATCCCGGCGCAACTTCAATCGGAGAAGTGTGCGGTGTTTCTACAGGGGGGAGAGGTGCGAGAGGACTAGATCTCGCGGAACGGCACAAGAGACAGGATCGCGCCGATCAACTTTTTTCAGTCTAGCGAAGCGGGGCCGATGCGTCAAAACAATCTTTTTTGTGGGGCCTATAAATGCGAAATCCCCCGCGCAGCGCTGCGCGGGGGATTTTGTTCAAACCAATACTACTTGCGGCTGCGGAAGTAGATCGCGGCCAACGCGGGAATCGCCAGGACGGCGGTCGACGGTTCGGGCACACCCGAACCTTGATGCCCGGAGCGGACATCGCCTTCGATCTGGAGAGTGTAGTTTCCGGTGACGCCGTTATAAAAGCTTGTGACTACGGCGACATAGTTGTTGCCGCCGTTCAGGCTCCGAACGATTTTTGAAAGCGATCCGACGCCGCCGTCGTCGTCGGCTTCAATGTCGTTGGTTGTCGGTGACGCCGCATTGAACGGATCGCGATAAAGGGTGAGGAAGGTGTCAAAAGTTCCGGCCGTCGTCTCAATGCGAACGTTGCCAGTTCCCGTATGGTCCGAAAACTCGATCAGCCGCACCCCAAGGCCACCCAGTGGATGCAGGTCTGTGCGAAACTTTTGAACTTGAGCCGGCGAATGCTCCGGAGACTCCGCGGATCAAGCAAGAGGCGCCAAAATCGTGGACACGGCGCAGACCTTCGGCGTATCAGCCGTTCATCACTGATGCCAGCATGGCGG
>VFZQ01000654.1 GCA_016871135.1 Acidobacteriota bacterium
TTAATCAACTCACCGCGCGCGCAGTTGACGATGCGCACGCCGGGCTTCATCTTTGCGAATGCCGCCGCGTTTAGAATGCCGTGCGTTTCAGGCGTCAGCGCCAGATGGAGCGAAATGTAATCGCTCGATGCGTAGAGCTTGTCGATCGAAACGAGTTCGACATTGAGATCCTGCGCCGTGCGCGGATTGACGAACGGATCGTGCGCGATGATGCGCATTTCGAAGTTCATCGCGCGCTTGACCACTTCCCGGCCGATCGAGCCGAGGCCCATCACGCCCAGCGTCTTGCCGCGCAACTCATTGCCCTGGAACTTCTTCTTTTCCCACTTGCCGCTCTTGGTCGAAGCGCTCGCCGCGGGAATCGCGCGTGCGAGCGAAAGCATTAAGCCGATCGTGTGTTCGGCGACCGAGATCGCGTTGCCGCCGGGCGTGTTCATCACAAGCACCCCGGCCGAGGTCGCGGCATCGAGATCGACGTTATCGACGCCGACACCCGCCCGCCCAACGGCGCGCAGCTTGGGCGCCTTCGACAGCAGATCCTTGTTGACCTTCACCGCGCTGCGGACGAGCAAAGCGTCGCAGTCGCTCAAGTGCGCGGCGTATTCCTTCGGGTTCGAGACAATGACTTCCCAGCCCTCTTGCGCCCGCAGATGTTCGATACCGGCCGGGGCGAGAGGTTCAGCGACTAAGATCTTCATGAGTGAGAAAGGGCTCCCTATTTATGCTTTGGGTTTGTTGGCTTCGGCCCATACGCGCTGCGCGGCTGTGACGCCCGCGCCAAGCTGCACATTGTGGCCGTTGGTATGGAGAATGAGTTCGAGTGCGGCGATGACGGCGAAGGTATCGGCGAAATCGAAATAGCCGAGGTGCGCCAGCCGGAAAATCTGGCCCTTCATTGAACCCTGGCCGTTGGCGATGATTGCGCCGAACTGCGTGCGGAACGCCTTCACGATGACACCGGAGTCCATGCCCGCCGGCGCCTTGATCGCCGTGACCGACGAACCCGGGTTCTTCGCGAACAGTTCCAGGCCAAGCGCGGCCGCGGCGTCGCGCGTGGCCTTTGCGAGTAATTGCGCGTTTTCGACCAGCTTTGGCATGCCGAGCTGCTTGATGTAATCGAGCGCGGCATTGAGCGCGATGATGTGCGACGTATTCGGTGTCCAGCTTGAGCCTTCGCCCTTGTCGACCATCTTCTTTTCTTTCTTCAGGTCGAAGTAGAAACGCGGGATGGTGGCCGTTGCGTTGCGCTCCCAGGCCTTGGGCGAGATCGAAAGGAACGCCAGACCCGGAGGAATCATAAACGCCTTCTGCGAGCCGCCGATGCAGATGTCGATGCCCCAGCCGTCGATGTCGAGCGGCATGGTGCCGAGGCCTGTGATGGCATCGACGATCAGCAGCGCCTGCGTAGGCTTGACCGCGGCGGCCATAGCCTGAATGTCGTGCGCCGCGCCGGTTGAGGTCTCCGAAGCTTGCACGAATACGCCCTTGGCGTCGGGATTCTCTTTTAGAGCGGCTTGGACGCGGTCGGCCGAGACTGAGTCTCCGTATTCCGACTGGAGCACGACGGCGTTGAGGCCGAACGCCTTGGCGATCTCCTGCCACCGCTCGCCGAATTTGCCGGCGACGCAGACAATGACTTTATCGCCGGCCGAGAAAAAGTTCGACACCGATGCTTCCATCGCTCCCGAGCCGGAAGAAACGAGGATCAACACGTCGTTCGACGTGCCCATCACTTCCTTGAGCGACGAGAGCGCCTGTGCCTGGACTTTAACAAAGTCCTGCGTGCGGTGATGGACGTCGGAGGCCATCATGGCGTGCAAGGCGGGCGGATAGAGAGGGGTCGGGCCTGGTGTCAGGAGGCGTTGCTTTTTGATGTGCATGTAGTGTGAAAAAAGGAGGGAACTGCGAAAAGCAGGATGAACCTTTAGAATAACAGATCATGCCTATTCTCGAACAGATTCAAAAAGACATGGTGGCCGCCATGAAAGCGAAGGACGAAGCGCGCCTGGGCGCGATTCGCATGTTGAAGGCCGCCCTGCAGAAGCACCAGATCGACTCCATGAAGCCGCTGGACGAAGCGGCCGAGTTGCAGGTGCTCAACACAGTCGTGAAGCAGCGGCGCGATTCGATCGAGATGTTTCGCAACGGAGGGCGCGAGGAACTGGCGGCGAAAGAAGAAGCCGAGCTTCGCGTGATCGAAGTGTATCTGCCTGCCGCGCCTTCGGCCGAGGAGATCGAGTCCGCCATCGCCGCCGCGATCGCCGAAACTGGCATCACCGACAAGAGCAAGATGGGGCAGGTGATGAATGCCGCCAAAGCGAAGTTGGCCGGCAAACGCATCGACGGCAAAGCGCTGAGCGAGATGGTGCGCGCCCGCCTGACTTAGCGTGCTTCGAATTGAGAAATTGTCGCTCCGGCGCCGGGTCCATCATTGGTCGTTCGCTTCGTATCGGGCGCCGGAACGTACTTCGCCTTCGTGAACGCTTGATGCCAGATAAGCATGGTCAACAGTGACGTGATCGACATGATCATGTTGCCGGCTTCGTGGGTCGATTTGTCCACCAATCTGGCGGAGTGGCCCAGCGCGTCGCCGGCACATTGAATGCCCAGTCCCGCGCATACCGTCATCAGCAGGATGTCACGTTTCGGCATCTTCAGCAAAAACGACCAAAGCACCATGTTCATCGCGGCGGCCGCGAAGGTCAGATCGCGAGTTACATGGGTCAGAAACCGGGAAAGCACTCTCGGATCCCAATGGATCGTCACCGAAGCAACGCCGATCAGGAACCCGCACAGGGTCAACATTCGGACGACGCTAGCCGAACGGTTTGACTCAACGCCAGCCCGGTAGGTCATCTGCAGCACGAACATGAACAGCGTCACCTGGTAGATCGCCGATAGCACCCAATATGTCTTGGTGCTGACATCGTTCCACGGGTTAACGCCAATGATGGGAAGCAGCGTCGGTACGATACTGAGGATGTTCAAGACCAATAGCAAGGTGAGGAGCGGGCACCGCCGCCACCATCCAACGAGGAGTCGTTGCAGCGTCAGCACCATCAGCGACACCGAGATGCCACCGACAAGCGTGTAGAAAATCTGCTTCAGGTCCAGACGATCAGTTCCTCTCCACGTAGTCTATCGGTCGGAACAGGGAATTTGAATAGGGTGAAATACACAAAGCGCGAGGTTTGGACACACCAATCCTCGCGCTTCCCGAAAATTACTTTGGGGCGACCGCTACCGCTAGATAGCCGTATTAGTTACCAATGTCCTCGACCGGAGGCGGAGGAAACGGCCCGAAGTTCAGCGTGCCGATATCTTCCACCGGAGGCGGAGGAAACGGGCCGAAATTTAGCGTGCCGATATCTTCCACCGGAGGTGGCGGGAAGGGTCCGAAATTCAGCGTGCCGATGTCCTCGACCGGAGGCGGAGGAAACGGCCCGAAATTGGCTGCGCTCAGGGAGCTAGCCTAACGTAAGAGGCCCCCCGGCTGTGCCGGGGTGGCAGTAGCAGTTTGACATTTCCGGGAGTCCATC
>VFZQ01000655.1 GCA_016871135.1 Acidobacteriota bacterium
CAGTCTGTATCAGATCAACGCGGTTGTGCCATCGGGAATTGCGACAACGAACTCGGCGCCCGTGGTCATCACCGTCGCAGGCCAGCAAAGCACGCCCTCTACGATGGCGATTCGATAAACCTCGCGAACTCGCCCGTCGCTGCGTTCGCCACACGCAGGTAATCGGCGGGCGAAAGGAACAACTGTGTACCGCGTTGTCCCGCTGAAATCGAGATCACGTCCCACAACTCGACAGTGAAGTCCACGAAAACCGGAAACTCCTTTTTCGCTCCGAGCACCGTAACTCCTCCGCGAATGTAACCGGTGAGCGGCGTGACTTCCTTGAGCGGAATCATCTCGGTCGAGCGGTTGCCCGAGACCTTCGCCAGCGCCTTGAAATCGAGTTCGGCGTTGGCGGGGATCACGGCGAACAGCGGGCCGGTGCGGTCGCCGCGCACGAGCAGCGTCTTAAAAACTTGTTCGGGAGGCAGACCCGCCTTCGCAGCCACCATCGAGGTTGTCCTCGTCGACTTCATAGTGGCGAATCTCGAAAGGAATCTGCAACGACTCCAAGATCCGCATCGCGTTCGTCTTCGTCTGCGCCGCCACAGATCTATTGTAGAAAGCCCAGGCTCTGGTATTCTCAGAGCGATGAATCTCACTTTGCCGCTCTTGTTTTTCTTTTTCCAATCGCCCGGAGAATGGCAGCGCGCCGGAGAGAACGCATTCCGCGCGGGCAAGTACAAGGAGTCGGTCGAAGCGTTCGACAAGGTGCTCGCTGCCTTGCCGCAAGAAGCGCCGCATCACTGGCAGCGGGGGATCTCGCTCTACTACGCGGGGCAATTCGTCCAATGCCGCGATCAGTTTGCGTTGCACCGGTCGGTCAATCCCGAGGACTTCGAGAACGCGGCGTTTCATATGTTGTGTTCCGCGCGCATCGATGGCTTTGCGAAGGCGCAGAAGGAACTGATCCCGATCAAGGCCGATACACGCCAAGGCATGCACGAGCAGTATTTGTTGTGGAAAGGGCAGGGAAGCGCGGCCGATGTTTTGCGCGCGGCGGGTTCGAACCGGACCGCCCAATTCTACGCAAACCTTTACCTGGCGCTGTTCGAGGAAACGCGTGGAAAACGCGAGGATTCGAAGAAGTACGCCAAACTCGCCGCCGAACTCGCCGGTCCTGACTACATGGGCGACGTCGCGCGCGCGCACTGGCGCGAGCTTTCGGCGAGCAAGCTACCCTGACGTTCGATAGAGGCCGTGTGCGCGGATGTAGCGTTCCACCGGCGCGGGCAACGCGTCCGGCATTTCGCCGGCGGCCAGCGCGCGGCGGATCGCGGTGCTCGATACGTCGATTTGCAGGCTGTCCAGGCGGTGAACGGTCGCGCCCACCGGAATATCGTAGCCGTAACCTGGCCGCGACAACACGATGAATTCGACTTGCGCGATGACTTCGCGCCAGCGACGCCAGGTTTCGATTTCGCTGAAAGCATCTGCGCCGATCAGAAAGAACAGCGCGGCCGAAGGCCAAGCCGCGCGCACACGTTCGATCGTCAGAATCGAGTAACTCGTCTCGTTGCCGCGTTCTAAATTAGACGCCTCCAGCCGCGGGTCGCCTTCGACCGCGGCGGCGACCATGGCGAACCGGTGTTCGTACGACGCTCCGGTTTGCCGTTGTTTGTGGGGCGGAATCGCATTGGGAATCAGCAGCACGCGATCGAGCGCAAAGTGATCGGCCGCGGCGCGGGCGACGGCGATGTGCGCCGAGTGTATCGGGTCGAAGGTCCCGCCAAATAAGGCAAGTCGCACAGCGGTTAGAAGCTGACCCCGAGGAGAAAGTCGACTTGATTGGTCGACCGCACGGGACCGGATCTGTTCCACCGCGTGAAGCGAACTTCGGGTGCGATCCGCACTTTCGGCAGCTTAAAGTCGATGCCGCCCGCGCCGAGAAAGCCGCGCCGCGACTGATCGGCCGTGCCGCCCGCGATAAACTGACGCAACTCGCCGAGACGCTGGAAGTTCATGCCCGCGCCTACATAGGGCCGGAAGAGAATTCCGGGCGCGCGCAGTTTGCCGTAGAGCGGAAACTCCCACGTCGACGCGCTGCCGCGGCTCAGCGCCCCGGTTACGTTCCATCGGCGGTACAGTGCGTCGAATTCGATACCGAGGCCGAACGGCAAACGGACGTCGACCATCGGTCCGATGATGACGTTGCCTTTCCCGGTAACGACGTTGGTGATCGCGCCGGTCTTGGAATCGGCCTCAATGAAGTCGGTGAGCGGCACGCCGCCGCGAATGCCCACGCCGATGTTCTGCGCGTACGCCGCCGAGCCCAGTACCATGCTGCTTACGAGAATCTTACGGAATAATCCTCTCATCCTTCCAGTGTAGAAGGCCCGTTGCGGATTTTGTGGACAAAACGTGAGAGAAATGTTTCGCGCCGCCCACTATCACAAGGTGACCCTTTCCCTTCCGATGCCCTGGATCCGCCGGCGGAGCCTTCCGTCCGAGGACCGGCACGCCGCGCGGTTGCGCGAGGTGTATCACGCCATGCGGAGTTCCACGCGCTACGGTCAATCGCTCGATCTGGGCGAGTCCGCCAAATGGGCCGATGTGCCGTCGATCGATCTGCTTGAATTTCTCTGCCACACCGACCGCTACACGGACGCCAGCGCGGGTTCGGCGAATCGCGAGGAGTTGGTATATCCGGTCGGCAGGGCGCCGCGCACCGCGGTGGTGGGCCGGGACGTGAAGCAGACGTGGCGTGTGCGGACGTTTGAATCGCTGCTCGATGAAAAGCTCTGGCGTTTTAAGCCGCACGCGATCGCCGCGCCGGCCGACAGCTTGCGGTGCTACGCACAGGACTCCGGCGCGGCGCCGTTGCGCAACGCGGTGATTGCGTTCTCGGATATCCTGCAAGGCCCGCTTTCGTTCGAAGATTCAGACCGGCTTTGGGCGGCGTATCAAGTTCCGGTATTCGAGCAGTTCCTCGGACTGGATGGCGAACTGCTGGCATGGGAATGCGAGATTCATCATGGCCTTCACGTTCGGGAAGACGCGGCGTTGTTTGAGACGCTAGTCGACGAACGGTTGATGATTAGTTTTCTGGCCAATCCGCGGCTGCCGCTGTTGCGTGTGGAGACCGGGCTCGCGGGCCGGATTGTCAAGGAACCCTGCCCGTGCGGGGTGAATTCGCCGCGGATCGTCGACTTGCACAGGCGGCCGATCAAGCGGCGGATTGCGGCGCACGAGTTCGCGGTCGCGGCGGTGGGTTAAACTGGAGTTGTTTGACCCAGCCGCGCGGATGTGGCGAAATTGGCAGACGCCCCGGATTTAGGTTCCGGTGCCCGCAAGGGCGTGGAGGTTCAAGTCCTCTCATCCGCACCAACCTCTTACGGGGAATCGTGGCGACGTGCAATGGCATTGTCGAATGAGGTCGTCCACACCGGAATTACCGTGCGCGATGAGGCCGTTGCGAAAGTAAGGGGAGAGGACCTGCTCCGCCGTTCCCAGATCATATGCAAAAACGGACACAAAGCATCGGTTTTCGATTATGAT
>VFZQ01000656.1 GCA_016871135.1 Acidobacteriota bacterium
AACCGGCCTTCCTGCTTCCAGAGGAAGTAATCGAGTGTCACCGCGTCTCCCACGCCGGCCTCGAGTTCCGAAGCGGTCCATTCGTTCAGAACGATCATCCCTTCGGGAACGCCCTCTTTGGCGACCACGAGCGAGTAGGGCACCGATGCGTTCGGCGTGCGGATAGCGTTCGCGAGATAGGTGAAGTACATCTCGGTACGAAGACCGTCCTTGCTCGCGGCGTCAAGCGCACGCTTGACCTGATCGTCCCGCAAGAGACCCGCGGGGCTCTCCAACTGGAGACAGCCGCACCCGCGCGGACGACGCAGCCGCAGACCGACATCCGCGAGTTGCAGATGGCCGAGGATCGGCAGGTCGGACCGCGCTTCTTCCGGCATTAACACGAGGTTGGCGAGGCCGTCCAGCTCCATCTCGGTTTGCAACATGGAGAGCCGCACGAAGGCGGTGCGCGCGGCGCCCTGGCGGGGTTGCAGCGAAAATCCGCCGATGCCGGTGTCGGGCAGCGAACTGCGATAACGGAAGCGGATCGTACGCACCGATTGTTCCTTGCGTGCGAAGAGCGATTCCTGCGGCATGGCGCTCGGCTTTTCAATCCGCAGCAAAACGCCCTCGCCGTTCTGCGCGTTGAGTTCCCGCGCGAGCGGTTCGGAGAAGACGATGTCGCGATCGGCGGCGAGCGGGTTCGCGGTTTGATGCAGTTTCCAGAAGCGGTCGTCGACCGCATAAACGAGGACCTTCGCCGCGGTTCGGTTGGTCGATTGATGTTTCAGAACCGCTTCAAAGTGCAGAGCCGGCGCGGCGGCGCCGTGGATGCGTGTTGCGAGGGATTCGCCGAACGGCTGCGACGCGATGACGGCGCCGCCGGCGTTGCCAAGTCTGCCGATGGCGATGGAGCGCAGGCTATGCCGCACCGAGTCGCCGACAAGCGAAGAGCCGACCAGTGTGGCGGTGGCGATTGCGACGCCCGCGGCCATGGCGGCGTTGGTCCGCCAGTAGTGGCGCAGGTTTCTTTTGGCGAGATCCCGGCCGGTCATTGCGTTATTCCGTTCGGACCAGTCTGCCGCCGCGGACCAAGAACTGCCGGGGGAACTCGGCGGCAATTTCGGCGCTATGCGTTACGATGATCAGGATGCACTGCAATTCGCGGCGGAGTTCGGCGAGAAGTTCGAGCACTTGCCACGCCGTGGCTTGATCGAGATTGCCGGTCGGCTCGTCGCAGAGCAACATCGCGGGCTTGCGGATGATGGCGCGGACGATCGCCACGCGCTGCTTTTCGCCGCCGGAGAGTTGCGAGGGGAAATGATCGAGGCGCTCGCCGAGGCCCGCTCGCCGCAACAGATCGCGCGCGCGGGCTTCGGCGTCGTCGTCCTGTTCGCCGACAACGAGCGGCGCGAGAACGTTTTCGAGCACTGTGCACTGCGGGAGAAGGCAATGATCCTGGAAGATGAACCCAATCTTGCCGTTGCGAATGCGCGCCTGCTCCTTTTCGTCGAGCGTCCACGGCTGAACGCCACCGAACTCATAGGTTCCGGCAGTAGGCGGATCCAGTAATCCGAGAATGTGAAGGAGCGTACTCTTGCCGCAGCCGGACGGCCCCATGATCGAGATCGCTTCGCCCTGATTCAAGGTGAGATAGACGTTCTCCAGCACCGGCACGGGCCCGGCCGCCGTTTCGTAGATCTTCGAGATTGCAGTCGCTTTCAGCATTCGTTATCCGTTGTAAGCGTCCAGGAGCGCGCCAGCCATGGCGCCGGCGGAGTAATACGTCCGGACATTGGCCGCCGCCTCAATCGCCATTAAATCGCGCCGCTCCTTGTCGCAAATCATAGTGTGCAACGATTCGACGAGCGCCGTGGTGTCACCTGGCGGATACAAAATGCCTCCGCCGGTTCGCGAGAGAATTTCGGGAAACGCGCCGTGGGCCGGCAAGACGATGGGCGTTCCATTGGCGAGCGCTTCGAGAACAAACAGGCCCTTGGGTTCGACGTACTGCGTCGGAACGCAGAGGATGTCGATATCCTGCAAGAACCTGGTTTTTTGTTCGCGCGTGAGCGCGCCGTGATAGGTAAACTCGCCGCCGAAGCCGGCGGCGCCCAGCAGCGCCTTTTCTTTTTCGAAATACTCTTCGTGTTCCTTCAGCATGTAGCCGGCCGCTTCGAGCCGCAGCGGCGGCAGATCTTGTAGCTCGCGCAGTTTGCGATACGCCTCGGCGAGGTGATGAAAGCCTTTCGCGGGATCCATCCGCGCGAAGAAACCGATTTTGCAGACGTCGCGAACCGGCTTCGGCCTGGCCTCGAAATCATTCACAGAGATGCCGATCGGAGCGACGCGGATCTTTTCCTTCGGGATGCCCAAGTAGCGGCTCATGAAGTTGGCGTAGTAGCGGCTGACGGCGATGAAGCAGTCGACATGTGCCAGGCCCGCGCGAATGAGCGCCATCGACTCGGACTTGTAGGGCTCCATCAGACCTTCGAGAAATAGATCCTCGCCTTGCAGCGTGCAGACGATTCTCGTATTTCCCGCGCGTTTCAGAGGTTCGGCCAGGGCGATCAACAGCGCGAACGGGATATTGATGACATCGAATTTTTCCTCGCCACGCACCCAGCGGGCAAGCTTGCGAAATTCCTTGCCGATCGGCCCGCTCGCGCCCTTCAACATCGCAACCGTCATCTCACCGAGGAATCGCGGGTCGACGCCGATCGACGATTGCGTGGCCTTGCGAAGCGCCCACTTGTTGTCGAACAGCAGGCGGTCGACAAAGGCCGGTGTGTGCCGGAAGAACGCCGACTTCTGCTGCAAATAAACGCTGATGCCGCCGAAGAAGACGCGATCCTCCGAGACGTTTGCTTCATCGGTCAGCGTGGGTGTGTAGACCGGCATCAAGACCACGTCGTGGCCCATGCGTTTGAGTTCGGACGCTAGCGCGTTGTCGCGCATGCAGGAGCCGCAATACATGTTGGCGGCCCCCGCTGTGACGTGGAGCAGACGCATTATGCGACGGTTTCGAGAACGCTCTGAAAGGCGCGGCGCGAATAAAGATGATCGAACAGATTACCTTCGTGCGGCTGGTCCCAACTGATTTTCATCGTTGAGATCGGACCGAAGTTCAGGCGGCCGATGTGATTCGATTCGAGCAACCGGCGCTGGAGCGCTTTGTCGGAAGTAATCGCCGTGCAGACGAGCGTCGGCCCGAGGCAGTGCGGAATTTCGGAGGCGTCGACCTGCACAACGCTCGCATAGGGGAAGAGGAACTCCCGGTTAGCGAGCGCGTGTTCCTTGGAGCACTGCACGACCGCGGGCAGCAGGTAGGTACAGCCGTCTTTCTCGGCGACACGCGGCGTGCCGCGTGTCGCTTCGACCAAATCGGCGGTCCCTTCCATCTCCTGATCGATCATGAGTGAAATTCGGCGCGCGACATCGGGCGCCGCGAACGGCGCGACGGCGGCTTCGGGATCCTCCTCGGCGCGCGGTCCAATCTTGGCGAACCGTTCGGCCAGCGCTTCGGCGATCTCCTTGGCGTTCGCGGTG
>VFZQ01000657.1 GCA_016871135.1 Acidobacteriota bacterium
AATGCGCAGCGGGCCGGCTTGATATGGCGGAAATCCGTCCATGTACGCGCGCCGCGGATACGTGCCGGCGCCGATTTCCGCGGCCGCGAAGCGGTCGGGATATTGCAACGCGATGTGCCATGCACCGGCACCGCCGAGTGAAAAGCCGCGCAACACGATGCGGTTTGGGTCGATCCTATAGCGCGCGCTGACCGCTGCGATCGCTTCAAACACGTCCACCTCGCCGGCCCAATGATTGGCGTTGTTCCAACGGCCGTAGCAGTCGAGAATGATCTGTCCGACATCGGCCGCCGCGTACGTCAAGCCTTTGTTCGGGGCGGGGAACTTGAAGAGGAAGCTCGATTCGGTCAGCGTTTGATCGCGGCCGTGCAGCCAGACGTAGAGTTTTGCGGGCGTTTTGCCGTCGTAGGAATCCGGCACGGTTACGCCATACGGTTGCACCGATCCATCCAGGCTCGATACGTAACCGTGAATTTTGCGGCCCTTCGCCGCGGCCCACGGCGCTTGGCCACTCTGCAAATGCTTGGCGCGCGCGATACCTTGATCGAGCACCGTCAATGCCTGATCGATCCCGGCCTGTGTGAAGAACGTCTGAGGGAATTCGAGAAGGAACCGTCCCGCTTTCGCATACACCTCCACGTCGGTGCGAAGCGCCGCGTCCTTTGTCGAGGCCGTCTTGAGGATCGACTCGATCTCTTCGGTCTTCGCTCTGACGCGCGCTAACTCCTCGGCTTTCGGCTCGATGGGCGGCGGCGGAGCGGCCTTTTGTTTCTGCTGTTGCGCCAGCAGTCCCGCGAAGACCGCGAGGATTAAAGCTATTCTCATTCGAACCATTTTATGGAAGGCGGGCGGCCTCGGCGAAACGTTACCGCGGTTTCAGGCGTCCTATGAGTGTGCGGCAAGTCATCACCGAAGAGATATCCGAGATTGGCAGTGGCATAAAAGGGCCGCGAATCCGCTGTCCGTTGTGCGAATGCGAGCCGCCGAGCGATGCGCTCTGGACCTGTTTGTGCGGATCTAGCTGGCACACGTTCGATACCGGCGGCGTTTGTCCTTCGTGCATTACGCAGTGGCCTTCGACGCAGTGCCCGCACTGCAAGGGCTGGTCGGCGCACAGCGATTGGTACGAATACTAGATCCAGCGGGCGGCGCATGCCGTACTATGTAGTATTCCGGGATGAACACTTGGCTCGACAGTCTGGCTAGGCATGGAATCGCTTTGCTTTTCGGCGTTTGTTTTGTCGAAGCGATCGGCGCGCCGGTGCCGGCGGCGGTGGCGCTACTGACGTCGGGCGCGTTGATCGATCTCGGCCGGATGCAATGGCTTCCGGCATTTGGGGCGGCGTTCGCGGCCTTTTTGGCCGGCGACGTGCTGTACTATATCGGCGGTCGATATACCGGCTGGTGGCTGCTTGGTTTTCTCTGCAAGGTCTCCGCAAATCCAGAGTCCTGCATTATGGCCTCGGCGCAATCGTTCTACAAGCGCGGGAAGATCGCCCTCGTCTTTTCGAAATTTGTTCCGGGCCTGAATACGATGGCCCCTCCTTTAGCCGGGTCGATGCGCATGCATCCGCGAGACTTTCTGTTGCTCGACGCGGCCGGAATCGTGCTCTATGTCGGCGTCTATCTTGGTGCCGGTTACGCTTTCAGTGGTGTCTTAACGCGGATCCTGGAGTTTCTCGATGTCGCCGGGAGTGTGGTTACATGGGTCTTCGCAGCCGGTTTTATCGCTTTTCTCGCGTATCGATTCGGCCTGATGTGGCGGGCGCGCGGCTATCGCGACATTCCACGCGCGGAGGCCACCGACGTTAACGGCAGAATCCTCGACGTCCGCAGCCACGGCTACTACGACCGCAAGGCCGAACGCATTCAGGGATCGAAGCGATTGGAACCGAACCGACTGCCCGACGCAGTCGCCGAACTTTCCGAGGAGGAGAAGATCTACCTCTACTGCACTTGAATCAACGATGCGACCAGCGTCCGTGTGGCGCGGATTTTGCGAGAGAAGGGAATCGACGCTATCGTGATTCACGGCGGTTTGAGCGCTTGGAAAAAGGCCGGCTTGCCGTTGGAGCCGGTGCCGCCGGAAGACATCGTCCAGTTGCCTTCATTTTCGCGATAGCCCCAGCCAATCGGCGAGCCGCCCGCATTCCGCCTTGAGCGCCGCGCGCACCGCGGGTACTCGTACGCCCTTCTCGAAGTGCATCGAAAGAACGTCGAGTTTTTCCGCCTTTCGATCCGCCTTCAAGTCGGCACGCGCGACGAGTTTGCCGTCGAGTAGAAACGGCAGGACGTAGTAGCCCCAGCGCCGTTTTTCCGCGGGCGTGTAGATCTCGATGCGGTACTCAAAATGGAAGAGTCTTTCCGCGCGCGGCCGGCGCCAGACGAGAGGGTCGAAGGGTGACAGGAAAGTCCCACCCTGCATTTGTTTCGAACATTCCGTGCCAGGAGTGATGTAGGCGGTGTCCTTCCAACCCTCAACCGAGACCACTTCCAACCGCTTCTCCGCCAATAGCGCTGCAATCGCTACGCGGGCTTCTCCGATCGGCATGCGGTGATAGTCCGCGAGATCGTGCGCCGTGGCGACGCCGTGCGCGCGCGCCGCGATTTCGATCAACTCGCACTGCGCCTGTTCCTTGGTGAACTTCTGCTTGAGAATCGCCTTGGGTACGATGCGGTGCGGCAGGTTGTAGGCGCGAGCGTAGTTCGGCAGCCGGTTGGCCGCCGCGACTGCTCCGCGGCCGAAGTGCGCCTCCAGCACGGCGCGCGGAAACGTCCCCATCCAGACCGCGTCCAGCTTGCGCGCGACGCCGTCGGGCGGCGGCAGATCGTCGGCCGACAGCGGGCCCCGGCGTTTCACTTCGTCGAGTATCCATTGTGCGTAGCCCTCATGCCGCGCCAGTTGCTCCTCGAAATTCCACGGCCGCACGCGATGACTGTCGCGCCGATACTGGAGCAGAGGCCAATGCTCGACCGGTATGATCGACGCCTCGTGAGCCCATTGCTCGGTGAAGCGATATTTCCTGTAGACGAGATCGTGCAACTCCGCGCGGTCATAGGGTCCGACACGCGAGTACGGGATCAGAAAATGTGCCGGAACGAGCACGTTCACGAAGTCGATCTGCAGCACGCCAATCCGGCGCACGGCGTCCTCGACGGACGACATGCCGAGTAGGCCCTGCGCGGCGACGGTGATGCGCCGCGCTTCATCCAGCGTGAGTTTCATGGCAGTGCGAACGCGAAGTACATTGCGCCTGACGCCGCGCCGCTCTTTCCGCCACCGGCGGCGATGACGATGTACTGTTTACCGCCCACTTCGTACGTTGCCGGCGTTGCGTTGGCGGCGAACGGCAGCGTCGTCTCCCAGAGCAGTTTGCCGGTACGTTTGTCGTAGGCGCGAAACTTCTTGTCGAAGTTTGTCGCGCCGATAAAAAGCAGGCCGGACTTGGTTATGAGCGGCCCGCCGTAATTCTCGCTGCCCGTGGTTTTGTCGGCGAGTTCCGGATGTTCGCCGAAAGTAATTTTCC
>VFZQ01000658.1 GCA_016871135.1 Acidobacteriota bacterium
CGTCATCGAAATCCGCGCCGGCACCGGCGGAGACGAAGCGACGCTGTTCGCCGATGAGATTTTCCGCATGTACACGCGGTACGCGGAAGGATTGAAGTGGCGAGTCGAAGTGACCGATGTCAGCCACAGCGAAGTCGGCGGCGTTAAGGAAGTGATCGCGCTGGTAAGCGGCGACCGCGTCTTCAGCCGCATGAAATACGAGAGCGGCGTGCACCGCGTGCAGCGTGTGCCGCAAACCGAAACGCAGGGCCGAGTGCACACTTCGGCGATCACCGTCGCGGTACTGCCGGAAGCCGACGATGTCGAAGTCCACATCGAAGCGAAAGACCTTCGCATCGATACGTTCTGTTCGTCCGGACCGGGCGGGCAATCGGTGAACACAACGTACTCGGCGGTGCGCATAACGCACTTGCCGACGAACACCGTTGTTTCGTGTCAGGACGAAAAGTCGCAGATTAAGAACCGCGAGAAGGGCATGCGCGTGTTGCGCTCGCGACTCTATGAGTTGGAGTTGGAGAAGCAGCAGGCGGCGATCGGCGCGGAGCGGAAGAAGATGGTGGGATCGGGCGATCGCAGCGAAAAGATCCGCACGTACAACTTTCCGCAGAACCGGGTGACCGATCATCGTATTGGACTCACGCTGCATCAGCTCGATCTGGTGATGGAAGGGCGGCTCGACGCGCTGGTGGATGGCTTGACGACCTACTACAACGCGGAGAAGCTGAAACAGCAGGCCGAGGATGACTCTAAGAACGGCTCTGGCCCAGGGCACAAAGCTTCTTGAGGACGGCGCGATTGACGCGCCTCGACTGACGGCGGAAGTTCTGCTCGCGCATGCGTTGCGCGTGGAGCGGGTGTACCTGATCGCGCACGCCGGTGATGAACTCAGCGAGCTTGGCTGGATTCACTACGGGCGCTATTTGCATCAGCGGCTGCGCCGTGTTCCGACGCAGTACATAACGAATCGCCAGGAGTTCTATGGGCGTGAGTATCATGTCGCGCCCGGCGTGCTGGTTCCCCGCCCCGAGACCGAGTTGCTGGTTGAAGTCGTACTGCCTTTCATCACGCCGGCTTCCACGGTGTTGGACATCGGCACGGGCTCGGGCTGTATTGCCGTGACACTAGCTCTTGAATCGACTGCCCGAGTCTTTGCCTCTGACATCTCGATCGACGCGTTGCGCATTGCGCGGCGGAATGGCGCTTTGAACACAGCGCTGTGCGACCTCGGCAGCGCGTTCCCTTCTGGCTCTTTCGACATTGTTGTTTCGAATCCGCCGTACGTGCCGGCTGGCGATGTACTGGCGCCGGAGGTCCGCGACAATGAACCCGCACAAGCACTCTTCAGCGGCGCTGATGGCCTTGATGCGATTCGGCGTTTGATACCCGAGGCACAGCGGCTGCTTAAGCCCGGCGGCGTGTTGGCGTTCGAATTTGGCTTCGGGCAATCGGCGGCCATTCGCGCGTTGCTCCCCACGGCGACGATTATGCCGGATCTGGCGGGAATTGACCGGGTGGCGGTCCTGCGGACTAGCTGAACCTCTCCCGAAACTTCTTCACCTTCGGCCCCACCACAAACAAGCAATACGGCTGCATCGGATGCGTCCGATAGTAGTTCTGGTGATAATCCTCGGCGGGCCAGAAGCGCTCCGCCGGCCGCAACTCCGTCACGATCCGCCCCTCATAGATCCCCGCCATCTCCAAGTCGCGCATTACCTCGGCCGCCTCCATCTTCTGCTGCTCATCGGCAAAGAAAATCGCCGACCGGTACTGCGGCCCCTCATCGTTGCCCTGCCGGTCGCGCGTGGTCGGATCGTGGATCGTAAAAAACACCGCCAGCACTTCGCGGAACGACGTGATCGACGGATCGAACGAGACCTCGACAACTTCGACATGCCCGGACCCGCCGCCACAGACCTCCTGATACGTCGGATCGTCGACATGCCCGCCCATATAGCCGGACACAATCCCGGTCACGCCTTTCATCTCCTGATACACCGCTTCCAAACACCAGAAGCATCCGCCGCCCAACGTCGCTTTCGAGGTCATCGAACCATTCTCGCTCTTTGTTATCATCGCCTCATGAGTATGCGATTCAGCGGTCGATTTATTCCTCTCCTTCTGCTCGTGCCGATGGCGGCGCAGGAATTCCGGGCCAACATCACCGGCACCGTCACCGATGCCTCCGGCGCGCCCGTAACCGGCGCAAAAATCGAGGCCATCAGCGTGGAGCGCCAAGTCCGCTACGACGCCACGTCCAACGACGCCGGCACGTACCTCATCCGCTTCCTGCCACCCGGCAAGTACAGCGTCTCCGCGCAGAAGGAAGGCTTCAAGCGCGCGCTGCGCGACGGCTTCGTACTGCAATCGGCCGACCGCATCAATGTCGACATCCGCCTCGAAGTTGGCGGCGTCACCGAGAGTGTGACGGTCACTGGCGAAGCTCCGCTGCTTTCCACGCAGACCGCATCGCGCTCGGTCACGCTGGAGCAGAAGTATGTCGACGACCTGCCGACATCCGGCCGCAACGTTTATCAACTTCTCTACTCGCAACCCGGCGTTATCAAAACGAGCCGCTACTGGGGCTCGTTCGAACTCTACGCTTTCGGCAATATCAACGGCGTCGCGATCAACGGCGGGCGCTCGGGCGAAAACGAAACTCTCATCGACGGCATCTCCTCGGTCCGCGGTTCGCGCAGCGCTTCCTTCGCGCCCGCGCTGAACGCGATCCAAGAGGTCAACGTGCTGACGAACTCCTACGACGCCTCCTACGGCCGCTTCGGCGGCGGCGTCACGAGCATCGTTCTCCGCACCGGCACCAACGATCTGCACGGACAGCTCTACGAGTTTTTCAAGAACGATAACCTCAACTCTAACGGCTATTCGCGCAACGCCGCTAACGTGCGCCGAACCGAGTACAAGAACAATACCTTCGGCTTCACCGTCGACGGCCCGATCATAATTCCGAAGCTTCTTAACGGCAAGAACAAACTGTTCTGGGTGGTCTCGACGGAGTTCCTTCGCGAACGCAACCCGCAGGTGCAGTTGTGGACCGTACCCACCGCCGCCGAGCGCCGAGGCGACTATTCGCAACTGGTCGACAACGCCCGCCGGCAAGTCTCCATCTTCGACCCTCTGACAACCCGCGCCAACCCCAGCGGCGCCGGCTTCGTCCGCACCCCGTTCGCCGGAAACATCATCCCAGGTGCACGCGTGAATCCGGTAGCCGCGAAGACTATCGAGTTCTTCCCCGCTCCAAACCGGCCGCCAGATGGCCTCGACGGGCAGAACAACTATCTGTTCATCAACAGCTCCCGCAATTTCTACGACCAGTGGCTGGGCAAGCTGGATTGGGCGATCACCGACCGCCATCGCGTCAGCGGCCGCTACGGCGAAACGCCCTGGTTCAACTTCGCCCGCATTCAATGGGGCACCAACGCCGCCGAGCCTTCGAGCGAACATCCGTCCACGCGCATCTCGCGCAACTGGGGCTTCGACTGGACCTACACCGTGTCGC
>VFZQ01000659.1 GCA_016871135.1 Acidobacteriota bacterium
GAAGGCGAAACGGCAAAGGGTTCAATGACACGTAAGCCGCTCATTACAAGCGGCTTATCGGATCATGTTTCTGGCGGAGAGAGAGGGATTCGAACCCTCGTTAGAGTTTCCCCTAAACACGCTTTCCAAGCGTGCGCCTTCAACCACTCGGCCATCTCTCCGGCTCTACGCCGCGCGGCATTGGTCCAATCGCGCGCGACTTTTTCTATCTTAACACGCGCTGTCGTATGATCAGTGAATCTTGATCGCCGAACGGACCTTCGCGGTGCTGCTAACGGTGGCCGCGCTGGCCTTGCGAGCCTACTACGCGCAACTCTTCTACCTGAATCCGGATGAGGCCATGCAGGTGTCGGCCGCGACGGCGGGCAACGCGGTCGCCTTTCATCATCCGCCGCTGTTGTACTGGGTTCTCTGGCTGACTTCGCTCGCCGGCGAGCAACCGTGGTGGCTGCGGCTGCCGTCGGTTCTGGCGGGCGGCGTCCTGCCCGCGCTGGTCGCAGTCTGGCTGCGGCGGCATGTTCACACCGTGACCGCGTGGGGACTGGCCACGCTGGTCGCCGTGCTTCCCAATTTTGTCTTTCTCACGATGCAGATTCGTGGCTACGCCATCGCGCTTGCCGCGATCGTCGCCGCGATGATCGCGCTCGACAAGGCGTTCGATACTCTCTCTCGGCGATGGCTGCTATGGCACTTCGCTTTTCTTTACGTCGCGATCCTTTCCGAGTTCATGAGCGTGTGGGCTGCGATTGGTCTTGGCTGCTACGCGCTGATGCATCCATCGATTCGTCCGCACTTCCGCGTTTGGGCTGCCGGACAGGTTGTAGCGCTGGCGCTGTACGGTGCGTTGTATGTATCCGTCGTCGTACCGATTGCCGGAGAGCGGCGCACTGAAACGCTGATCCAGGCCTATCTCGCGGGCGCGTTTCCCGCGCGCGCTCAGAACCTGTTCTTCTTCGCGGCTACCGGCATCTTCAAACAGTTCGTCTACTTAGCGGGCGGAATTCCGGCGGGTGCTATCGCTTTTGGACTAGCGGTTTTGGGCATCGGCGTTTGGTTGTGGCGACGCGATCCACGGACGTTTCTGTGCCTCATGCCGTTTGTCGCGATTGTGGGAGCTGTCGAGCGCGTTTATCCGTTCGGCCGGTCCCGGCACACCGTTATCATCGGCGTGATCTGCTTGCTTGCGATCGGCGCATCGATTGACAGACTGGCGCGCCGTTTCCCGTTCGCTCGATGGGCAGTTCCTCTCGCATTGCTTGCGACAGGACTTGCATTCCCAATGGCCGAGTTTCACAACATCCCTACCAACCATTGGAAGGCGGAGCGTCTAACGCTCCTCGACCAAGCGCTCCGTGAAAAAATCCCCGCCGGGGCGACGGTAATTGCCGATCGCGAGACCTACCGCCTATTCGAGTTTTACTATGTGCCGAGGAGTGAGCGCCTCTATCGGCGCGGCCAGAGCAAACCGATCGCGGTGCATCAATTCACGATGCGGCCCGTCGCGCGGGATCACGTTCTGGAAGGCGCCGGTTATTGGATGCTTGATGCAGGTTTTGCCCAAGACGATCTCAAGCCGCCGGCCGGAGCGATTGTCGAATATAACGACTCCGGCGTCGCGGTGCTGTACCGTGTGCCGTAACCGTATATCGTAGAGAACATACCTATGCGCCGCCGAGACATCTTTCCACTGATCGTCGCGCCCGCGCTGGCGCAACCGCGCCGCCCGCGCGTAGCCGCGATTGTCACTACCTACTACTTCTGGTCGCACGCCGATGTGATTCTCGGCCGCCTAATGGCCGGTTGTTCGCCGCATGGCAAATGGCACGCCAATCGCTGCGACGTCGTCGCGCTCTACATGCACCAGGTGCATGAGAAAGACATGGGCGGTGATCTCGCCGCGCGGCATGGGTTCCGCATCGTCGATTCGATCGAGGCCGCGATCACACCCGACATCGACGCGGTCTGTTTCGTCGGTGAACACGGCAACTATCCCAACAACGACGTTGGCCAGAAGATGTATCCGCGCTTCGAGCTGTTCTCGCAGATTTTGGACGTCTACGAGAAGCGCGGCCGCGCTCTGCCGACGTTTTTCGATAAGCACTTGTCGTATTCCTGGGACAAAGCCAAGTCCTTGTACGACCGCGCCGCGAAGCTTAAGACGCCGTGGATGGCCGGATCGTCGATTCCGCTTTCGGTCCGCTCGCCGCACTGGATTCCCGCGCTTGGCGAGAAGATGACGGGCGCGGTTGCAATTGGTTATGGCGACAACGACGCCTATGGATTTCACACGCTCGAAGCCCTGCAGTCGATTGTGGAGCGCCGGGCGGGCGGCGAGAGCGGCATCGCGCGCGTCGAGATGATCGAAGGCCAGCGGGCGCTCGATCAGATACACGGCGTCGAACCGCTCGTCGAAGCCGCGATCAAAACCATGCCCGATGCCAGGAAGGGCCATCTCGAAGATCTCGTCAAGAAGCCCGTCTGTTTCGTCGTCCGTTACCGCGACGGTCTTGAGGCAAAGTGCTTCCTGCTGAACGGCGTGGTGGAGCACTGGGCTGTTGCCGCGCAGGCAAACGGTAAAATCAACGCCTGCATGTTCGGCCCCTCGGTGCGGTCGCGCCCGCTGCCGCACTTTGACGGCCTGGTACATAACATCGAAGAAATGTTCTTGACCGGCAAGCCGCAGTATCCGGTCGAACGCACGCTGCTTACGACGGGTGCGTTGGCCCATCTCTTCGAATCCAAGCGCTCGGGCCGCGCCGTCGATACTCCGGGGCTCGCCATTCGCTATGACGCGCCGCGTAATCCATTCGTACAAACCGCATGAAATACCTACTTCTGCTCAGTGCCGCCGCCTTCGCGCAACTTCATGACAGAGCCTTCGTCTTCGACGGCCACGTGCACATGATCAACCGCCAGTTCTATAAGGGCGGATCGATTGCCGATCGTTTCAATGACGGCCAGGTCGATCTGCCGCGCTCCAAGGAAGGCGGCATCGACGCGATGTTTTTCAGTCTTTTCGTCGAAGAACAGTACTATCCCGCGCGGCATGAAACGCGGCACACGCTGCGGTTGCTCGATCTCGCCAAGACACAGATTGCAGCCAATCCGAAACTGATCGAGATCGCCTCCAACGGCGCCGATGTCCGGCGCATCGCGGGGAAGGGGAAGATCGCGGCGGTGCTCGATTTGGAAGGCGGTTTCGATCTCGATGGAGACCTTGGCGTGCTGCGCGAACTCCATCGCGGCGGTCTCCGTGTGATGCAGCTCCCGGCGCATAATTGGGCCAACAATTTCGCCGAGTCCTGCTGTGCGAAAGGCCCGTTTGGCGGGCTGAACGAGCACGGCAAGAAGGTTGTCGGCGAGATGAACCGTCTGGGCATTCTGATCAATATTTCGCACCACGGCTGTCCAAATTAGCGCGGAGTGAGCGGGAGCGGAGTTGAAGGTAAAGGAGTTACCGCTTGGTCCGAGTTGGCGAGAAGGTGAGGTTGGGGGTAAGTGTCTGTTT
>VFZQ01000660.1 GCA_016871135.1 Acidobacteriota bacterium
CCGTCATTGTTCCGGAAATTACATTGGTCGGCTCCCGTTGCGGCCGCTTCCAACCAGCGCTCGACCTACTCGCCAACCGGAAAATCGACGTGCTCAGCATGCTCCACGGTGAATTTCCACTCCATAAAGCCCCGCAAGCCTTCGAATCGGCCGCCGAACGAGGCGTCCTTAAAATCTTAGTGAGAAATCAATGAACCGACGTCAGTTCCTAGCCACCTCCAGCGTCCTCGCCGCGCAGTCCACCGGAAAGAAACGCAACATCGTCTTCATTCTAGTCGACGACCACCGCTACGACGCCATGGGCTGTGCCGGCCATCCGTGGTTGAAGACCCCGGGACTCGACCGTTTGGCCGCCAACGGCGCGCACTTCCAAAACGCCTTCGTCACGACGTCGCTTTGCTCGCCCAGCCGCGCGTCGATTCTCACCGGCCTTTACATGCATGCGCACAAGGTCGAAGATAACTTCTCGCCCCTGGACGACAAGTTACCCACCTTCCCTTCGTTGTTACAAAAGGCTGGTTACCGTACCGGGTTCTTCGGCAAGTGGCACATGGGCGGCGACTCCGACGAAAAACGTCCCGGCTTCGACGATTGGTTCAGCTTTTTCGGCCAAGGTCAGTACGAGAACCCGCCCGTCAACGACAACGGCGTTCGCAAGAAGGAAACCGGAAACATCACCGATATCCTTACCGAGCGCGCCTGCCGGTTCATCGACTCGAACGCCTCCAAGCCCTTCTGTCTGTATCTCTCGCACAAGGGCGTGCACTTCCCCTTCGAACCCTCCGCGCGGCATAAGAAGCTCTACGCCGACGCGCCCGTCCCACGCCCCTCGACAGTCTGGCAAAACGATGCCAACCATCTCGGCAAACCGGATTGGGTAAAAAAACGCCGTTATACCCGTCACGGCGTCGAAGGCCTATTCGGCCAGGTGATCTCCTTCGAGGATGCCTACAAAGACTACATGCGCTGTCTGCTCGCGATCGATGATAGCGTCGCGCAAGTTACCTCTAAATTGCAGGAGCGCAACTTACTCAACGAAACGCTGATTGTCTATATGGGCGACAACGGTTATATGTGGGGCGAACATGGCCTGGTCGACAAACGCGCGATGTATGAGCCGTCCATGCGCGTTCCGATGATCGCCCATTGCCCCGACTTCATTCCCAAAGCCAGCAAGCCCAAGGAGATGGTGCTCAACATCGATCTCGCGCCGACCTTTCTCGAACTCGCCGGAGTCGCCAATCCACCCAAAATGCACGGCCAATCGCTGATTCCCGTCATGCGTGGCAATGCCGCCAACTGGCGCAAAGATTTTGTCTACGAGTACGAGTGGGAGCGCGACTATCCCTACACGCCTTCGATTACCGGGCTTCGGACCGAGCAGTATTCGCTTATGCTCTCGCATGGCGTTTGGGATATCGAGGAGTTATATGACATTCAGAAGGATCCGGACCAGAAAAACAACTTACTCGCGGGCGTCTGGACCAACTACCAGCGCGGCCGGACAATCGAGGTGATTAAGGATCCCAAGCTGAAGGCGCTTGTCGCGTCGCTCCAGAAGCGCCTTGCCGAGATCCTAAAGTCTACTGGTGGCGATCCCCGCCGCGCCGGGCAAGCCATCGAAGGCTGGGAAGCCGCGCGGTAGCCGGAGGCGGCTTCTGTAATTCCAGAAATTGTGATGAAACTAGAGTATGGAGGAACGAACCGCCACTTTGCAAAGGCGACGATTTCCCGGCCACCGGCGTTCGGCGCGAACAGATCCGACAAATAGCTCAATCGCGCGGACGTTGTTGAGTTCGCGCGACTGATTAGCCGCTACCGGTAAAACGGTTTCCACGTAACCCAGCGCGGGCCGTAGTGCGGTTCGGGCCAGCCTTGTTCGAGCGCGCCGAGATCGGGGGCGCGGCCCGCGTGGTTGTCGTTTACCGTGGGAAGCACGACGCCGGCGTCGACGGCTTTGGAACCGGCCTTGAGGCGGAAGTTCAAGTCCATCGAGTGATACACGTGATAGCGGCGGGCGGGGTCGGGCGGCTTTAGGTCTTCGAAAATATCGTAGTCGAGTTCGATGCCGTGCGCTTCCTGATTCGTCGCGGCTTTGAACTCGGCGAAAGTGGCGAAGTTTGTGGTCTTGCCGTCCGCGATCCAGGTGTACTGTTTGTTCACGTTCCTGTTCGGACGGAAGCCGTTGTAGTCCGAGCTATAACTTTCGCTCGCGTTGGCCCAGGTCATGATGCCCCGGTTGGGGATATCTTTGCCGAGGAATAAGTTATTGCGGAAGTGGCCGTTGGAGTAAGTGGAGGTCGAATTTTGCTCGCCAATCATAGTGTTGTGATAGGCGATGATTCCGGCGGGGACCGCGCTGAGCTTGAACGGATTTCCGGCGGGCACGTGATAGTGGATGTTGCGGATGAAGTAAACGGGGCCGCCGAAAAAGGGCTGAGCGCTGTAGCCGTTGTGGGCGGCGTTGACGCCGCGATTATTGAAGACTCGGACGTTGTGGGTGCCGCCGTCGGTTTCTATGAAGTCGTCGTTAGAGAGGTGGATATCGTTGTTGTAGATATCGATGGAGGACGCGCGGCGTTCGGGATCGTCCTCGGGCGGGCCGTAGGTGGAAAGACAAATGGCGTCGTGGAAATAGGCGACGGCGTTGTGGGCGATGACGTGGCCCGGGCCGTAGACCTTGACGGCGAAGAAGCTGCGGAGCTGGTGAGACGGATAGATGCCGGCGCTGCGCTGGCCAGCCTGATTCCAGCCGATCAGGCGCATTCGATCTTCGCGGCCGAGGAAGATGTTGTCGGCGATGTAGAAGTCGCGCGATCCGGCGTATTCGGTCCAGACGCCCACACCGATGTCTTCGAAGCGGCAGTTTCGGACGGTCAGCGCCACCGCGCCCATGACGTCCTTTTCGCCGGCGAAGATGGCGATTTCCGTGTTGCGGAACGTGAGGCCGTCGATGATGTGGTGGGCGCTGCCGATCATGTCGAACAACTTGGCGTTGCCACCGCCGTCGAAGATCGCTTCGCCGTCGCCGGCGGCTTTAATGGTGATTGGCTTTTCGGCGGTGCCCTTGAGAGACAGCGACCAGGAGCCGGTGAAAGGCGCGCTGAGGGGATCGACGTAGTTGTAACGCTCGGGCCGATAGAGGCCGGCGTGGACGAGGATGGTGTCGCCGGGTTGGGCTTTGCGCATACGAACGGCGGTCCAGTCACCGCGGCCTTCGCCGTAATAGGCGGCTTTGATGCCGATGAAATTCGGTTCCAGCCTGGGGCCTTCGTGATCGTTGGGATAAACATGAAGGACGCGGCCGCCGCTGTAGGGCTTGGGCTCGGCACGCGTGGAGACGGTGACGCGCTGCTGGGCCTGACCATTGACGCCGTCAGGGTCTTTCATGGTGAATTCGCATTCGTAGCTGGTGGCGGGTTCTAGGTTGAGGATGCTGCCGGCGAAGGCGTGAGGCACGGTGTAGGTCATCGACTCGCGGTCGCGGTAGACACGTTCGC
>VFZQ01000661.1 GCA_016871135.1 Acidobacteriota bacterium
GCGGTCGAAGTACTTGGCGACCATCTCGGCAAGCATGTTGTTGACGACCGGGACGACGCTCGAGATGATGACGCCATCGACGTATTTCAGCTCGAGCCCGGCGAGCGAAAAGATGTTGCGGAGCAGAATGCCCCACTCATCGGCGGTCTGTTCGCGAATCGTGCGCAGACGCCAGCGTCCCGTGAGTTGTTTGCCGGTGAAGGCGCCGATGGTGATGTTGGTGTTGCCGACGTCAAGAGCGAGTAGCATGGATCTCTTCTATTATTCCGCCGGACGCACGCCGCCCGCGAGGATTATATGCCGGCGGCCGTCGTCGCCATCGACGAGAAGGTAGCCGTCGCGCGTGAGTCCGGCGGTTGTGCCGCTGAGTACGCCGCCTGGCAGATCGACATTCACCTTGCGGCCGCGCACGTAGGAAGACTGCGCGGTGAACAGCGACAGAATCGGCGGCGGGCCTTGTTCTTCGAGCAGCGCGATCATGCGGTCGACGCCCGTGGCGATCGCGCAAAGCAGTTCTTCCCGTTGAGCCGATTGGCCGGTCGCGATGCGAAGGCTGGTTGCGATGGTGGCGATGTCGTTCGGGAACTTGGTGTGATTGACGTTGATGCCGATCCCGGCGAGCACGCGCTCTTCGTGCAGCTGTGTGAGAATGCCGCCGCATTTGCGCGAGCCGATCAGCAGGTCGTTCGGCCAGCGAAGATCGGGGTTGACTCCAGCGACTTGCGCGATGGCCTCTTGGGTCGCAAGACCAAGCGCAAGAGTGACGACGGGCAACTCGTCGAGCGCGATGCGCGGCTGCAGGACCATCGTGAAGTACAAACCCGCGGCCTTTTCCGAGTGCCAGCCGTGACCGTGCCGGCCTTGGCCCTTGGTCTGTTCTTCGGCGACGACGATGGCGTTTTTTCCAAGGCCCGCCGCGGCGGTCATCGTCGAGTCGATGGATTCGTAATACTCAACGCGGCGGCCCGGCAGAGCGGCGCGTACGCGCGAGGCGTCGAAACTCATGCGGACTCAAGCGCGACGCGGAAGTTGATGTCGACCGCGACAGCCGAATGCGTCAGCGCGCCGACGGAGATGTAGTCGGCGCCGGCGGTGGCGTAGTCGCGGAGAGTCTCGAGTTTCATCCCGCCGGAGAGTTCCGTCGTCGCGCGCTTGTTGATGAAACGCACCCACTCGGCGGCTTCGGGCGGTGTCAGGTTATCGAGCAGAAGGTGCTGCGCACCAAACGTAAGAGCCTCTTCGAGTTCCAGGCGCGTTCGCACTTCGATCTCAATGCGAACGCCTTCGGGCACGCCCGCGGCCATGACTCGTTCGAGCGCCTGTCGCACACCGCCTGCCGCTGTGATGTGGTTGTTCTTGATGAGAATCGCGTCGAACAGGCCGAGACGATGGTTGGTCGCGCCGCCCGATTGAGTCGCCCATTTTTCCAAACGCCGCAGGCCGGGTGTGGTCTTGCGTGTATCGAGAATTTGGCAGCCGGTTCCCGCGACAGCGTCGGTGTGTCGGCGAGTAAGCGTCGCGATGCCGCTGAGCCGCTGTTGAAAATTCAAGGCGACACGCTCGGCGGTCAGCAGCGTCCGCGCCTTGCCACGCACCGTGGCGATGACGTCGCCATCTTCGGCGCGCTGGCCGCTTGCGATGTGAACACCGAAAAAATCGACGCCGCCGAGTTCTTCGTACACCAGTTCAAGCAACTCGACGCCGCAGACCGTCATCGGCTGGCGCGCGATGAAGCGGCCCGTGGCTTTCTGCGCGGTATCGACGGTGGCGTTGGTGGTGATGTCGCCCGTGCCGATATCTTCGGCCAGAGCGCGTTTCACGGCATCAACGATTTCAGGATGACGGATGTTCATCACAGCTCCGCAAGCGCCTGGCGGCTCTTTTCAAGCTGCGCTTCGTAACCGGCGAGCTTCTCGCGCAAAGTCGCAAGTACCTTTTCGGGCGCCTTCTTCACGAAGTCTTCGTTGCCGAGCTGCCGCTGGGAGTTGGCGATGACCTTTTCGAGGTCGCCGATCTCCTTGGTCAGGCGATCGCGCTGTTTCTCCAACTGCGCGGCGGGCACGGCGAGAACGATGTCAAACGCCGGCGTAGCGCGCTTGGCGCCCTTGGCGCGATCGGCTGTTGACGGCTCGATCTTGAGCGCCACGTTGCCGAGCCGCTCGATCGCTTCCTTCTGTGCTGTAGCGAGAGCGGCGATGGCGCCGTCGCAATAGATCAGCGCGTCGAGTTGCTGCTTCGGATCGAGCTTGGCGTCGGCGCGGAGGTTGCGAGCGGCGCCGATGATCTCTTGGAGGATCGCGAAGTCTTTCACGGCATCCGCATCGTGTACGGCTTCGTTGAACTGCGGGAACTGGGCGAGGGCGATCGACACGGGGCGGCCTTCGCGGCCCTTGCAGATCCGCTGCCACAGCTCTTCGGTGATGAAAGGCATGGCGGGGTGCAGCAGCCGCAGCGCCGATTCAAACACTGTAAGAATGTTGCGCCAGTTGGCGTCGAGGCCTGAGCCTTCGCGGAAGCGGAGTTTCTTGAGCTCGATGTACCAGTCGCAGAAATCGTCCCAGAAGAAGTGCCAAACAAGGTTGGCGGCTTCGTGGAATCGATAGGCTTCGAGAGCCTTATTAACCTCGCCCGCGCAAGTGTTGAGCGACGAGAAGATCCAGCGGTCTTCGAGCGTCAGAGCGCCGTCGACGGGTTCGGGCGAGTACGAGGTCTTCTCTTCGGGCGCCCAGGGTTCGGCGCCGGCGCGTTCGAGGTTGAGGAACAGGAAGCGCGCGGCGTTCCAGATCTTATTGGCGAAGGCGCGCGCCGATTGCATGCGATCTTCGGACGAGATGATGTCGGTGCCGGGAGGCGCGGCGAGTACGAGCGACATGCGCACGGCGTCGGTGCCGTACTTCTCGGTGACTTCGAGCGGGTCGATGACATTGCCCTTGGTCTTCGACATTTTCTGGCGCTCGGCGTCGCGAACGAGGCCGTGAATGTAGACCTGGCGGAACGGCACTTCGCCCGTGCATTCGAGGCCGAACACGATCATGCGCGCGACCCAGAAGAAGATGATGTCGAAGCCGGTGATGAGGACCGAAGTCGGGTAATACGCTTTGAGGTCTGGCGTTTCATCGGGCCAGCCGAGTGTGGAGAAGGGCCAGAGACCCGAGCTAAACCACGTGTCGAGAACGTCGCTGTCCTGCGTGATGTTGGCCGAGCCGCACGAATGGCAGTGGGTTGGATCCTGACGGTCGACGGTGATCTCGTTGCAATCGGTGCAGTGCCATGCGGGAACGCGATGGCCCCACCAAAGCTGGCGCGAGATGCACCAGTCGCGGATGTTGCGCATCCAGTGAAAGTAGGTGTTGGCCCAGTTTTCCGGAACGAATTCGATCTTGCCCGTTTCCACCGCTTCGATGGCGGGTTTGGCGAGCGGCTCCATCTTTACGAACCACTGTTTGGACACGAGCGGTTCGACGATGGTCTGGCAGCGCTGGCACTTGCTGATCGGA
>VFZQ01000662.1 GCA_016871135.1 Acidobacteriota bacterium
CACGTGATATTTGCAGTCCCACTTACTATGGTTTAGACTTTGGTTTTCGTCCATCAGGATTCTCCTTTCGTGTGCTTGGCGGCTCACGTTTGGAGTTTCTCTGATGGACTCCCGGAAATGTCAAACTGCTACTGCCACCCCGGCACAGCCGGGGGGCCTCTTACGTTAGGCTAGGGTAGCCTTCGCGGGTCGGTGTCGTGGGCGATGACGGCCACGCAGTCGCCTTGCTTGACGATGGAAGGGCCGCGGCCGGCGATGAGCATGCCGCTTGCGTGCGCGGTGATCTCGATGGGATCGCGATCGGGACGTTCGATGAAATGAATGCGGCCGAGAAGATCGCCCTCGCGCAATTCACCGCCGAGATCGACACATGTTTCGTAGAGGCCGGATTCGGGCGCGAAGCGGTAGTCGTCTCTATCAAGTGACTGCACCCAGCGCGCGGGTTTGTTGCGTGTAACGGGATCACCGTTGAGTACGCCGAGGTGCGTGAGCACATTGCGCAAGCCGCGCTGGCAAAGTTGATGGACACTCGCGGGCACGATTTCGCCGCCGCCCATTTCTGTGGTGACAACAATCTTGCCTTGACGCTCGGCTTCGACGGGAAGCAGTCCCGTGCCGGCGACATCGGCATATAGAAAGGCAGTATCGGTGAGGAAGGCTTCGGTGGCCGCGAGCATCGCCGCGCGCTGCGGCCCTGCGGGCACCAGGTGCATGTGCGCTGTCGGCACGAAGGTTAGGCTGCGTCCGCCGGTGTGGAGATCGATGACAACTTCGGCGCGTGGGAAAAGTTCGGTCGAGAGGAAGTGCGCAAGGATCTCGCTGACGGCGCCGGTGGGATTTCCGGGGAAACAACGGTTGAAGTTCTTTCCGTCGAGCGGCGAGAGCCGCGTCATATTCAGCGCGGCCGGCGTATTAAGGCAAGGAATCAGAATGAGCTGGCCCTTCACGTCGGCGAGCTTGAGTTGCCGCCACAAGTGCATGATGGCGATTTGGCCGGGATACTCATCGCCATGATTGCCCGCCATACAGAGAACCACGGGGCCGGGGCCGTTCTTCAACGACGCAATCGGCACAAGCAGATTGGCCCAACCGCCGAGATTGTGTGAATAGGGAATGGCCATGTGGCCGTAGTGCGCGCCGTGCGCGGAGAGCTCGATTGTCGAATGCATCCGTGGCCGTATTATATTCGGATACGCATGCAAAAACTGAATCGGCGAACTTTTCTAGGACTGTGCGCGGGCGCGCTGCGAGGCGCGGACGCCGCGAAACCGAACATTGTTTTGATCTACGCCGACGATATCGGCTATGGCGATTTGAGCTGCTACGGGGCGTCCAAAGTGAAGACGCCGAACCTCGACAGGCTGGCCGCGAAGGGGCTGCGTTTCACGGACGCGCATACGAGTTCGGCGACGTGTACGCCAAGTCGCTACTCGATGATGACCGGTGAGTACGCATGGCGGCGGAAAGGAACAGGCGTGCTACCGGGCGATGCTCGGTTGATCATCGAGTCGGGTCGATTTACGCTGCCCGCGATGTTGCAGAAGGCGGGGTATAGGACCGGCATTGTCGGCAAGTGGCATCTCGGATTGGGCAACGGCGATATCGACTGGAACGGCGAGATCAAGCCGGGGCCGCTTGAGGTTGGCTTCGACTACGCCTTCCTGTTACCCGCTACTGGCGATCGCGTGCCGTGCGTGTACGTGGAAAATCATCATGTCGTCGGGCTCGATCGCGCCGATCCGATTCGAGTGCAGTACGGCAAACCGATCGGCGATGAACCGACGGGGAAAAAGAATCCGGAAATGTTGAAGATGAAGCCGAGTCATGGACATGACATGGCAATCGTGAATGGCGTGAGCCGGATCGGCTATATGACGGGCGGAACGAAGGCGCTGTGGGTGGATGAAGACATGGCCGATGTGTTCACGCGGAAAGCAACGGGGTTTATTTCCGCGCACAAGAACGAGCCGTTCTTCCTCTTCTTCGCAACACATGACATTCATGTGCCAAGGCTGCCGCACAAGCGGTTCGCGCGGAAAACGACGATGGGGCCGCGCGGCGATGCGATCGTTGAACTCGACTGGTGTGTTGGCGAGGTGATGAAAGCGCTCGATCGGAATGGCTTGACCCAGAACACGTTAATCATGTTTTCGAGCGATAACGGGCCGGTTGTAGACGATGGGTATGTCGATGGCGCTGTCGAAAAGCTCGGCGGTCACAAACCCGCGGGGCCGCTGCGAGGCGGCAAATACAGCAACTTCGAAGGCGGCACGCGGGTGCCGTTGATCGCACGATGGCCGGCGCGGATTAAGCCGGGTGTATCGGACGCGTTGATCGGTCAGCAGGATTTTCTCGCATCGTTCGCAAAGCTGACGGGCATCGCGATGCCTGCGGACGCGGGGCCGGATAGTTTCGACATGCTGGACGCGCTAACGGGCGCTTCTTCCAAAGGGCGTGCCCATATTGTGGAACATGCGCGGGCGTTGTCGTACCGCGAGGGGAATTGGAAGTTGATCGAAGCGAACGCGGGGCCTGCGGTAAATGCGAACACGAATACGCAAATGGGGACTGGCGCGGCGGCGCAGCTTTATGATGTCGCGGCGGATCCGGGCGAGACGCGGGATTTGGCGGCTGCACAGCGCGAGCGTGTGGAGGCGATGCAAACGGCGCTGAATCGGGTGAGATCAAGCGGGAGGAGCCGGTGAGCTACGCCAGGATCTCTTTGATCACGCGCCCATGCACCTCAGTCAGCCGCTCGCGGCGGCCTTGATGCAGGTAGCTGAGCGCGTCCTGATTGAGGCCCAACTGGTTGATCAGCGTGGCGTGGAGATCGCGGAAGTGCGTCGCATCGGTGGTCGCTTTGAGACCGATGTCGTCGGTCGCGCCATACGCCATGCCGCCTTTGAAACCACCACCGGCAACCCACATCGAAAAGCCGGTGTTGTGATGATCTCGCCCACCGCCTCGCTCGGATTCGGGTGATCGGCCGAATTCCCCGCCCCACAGCACGACGGTTGAATCAAGCAATCCGCGCCGCTTCAGATCCTTGATCAAAGCGGCCGTCGGCTGATCGGTCAACGCGGCCATGCGGGCGTGATTTTTCTCAATGTCGCTGTGCGCGTCCCATTCTGTCTCGCCGCCACCACCGCCGGCGACAACGCAGACGAATCGTACGCCGCGTTCGACCAATCGGCGCGCAAGCAAACAGCGCCGGCCGTAGTCGTTCGTCTGTTCCTTGCCGACGCCGTAGAGATCGAGCGTCTCTTGCGACTCATTGGAAACATCGAAGAGTTCGGGCGCCTCGGTCTGCATCTTGAAGGCCGTGTCATAGGCCGACATGCGCGCGGCAAACTCTTGATCTTCACCAAGCAGGTTCGCTTCATTCAACTGGCGGATAAAGTCGACGGTCTTGCGGCGCCGATCCATCGTAATGCCCTTGGGCACATCAAGATTCAGCACCGGCCGGTTACCCGCACGGAAGAGCGCCGGTTGAT
>VFZQ01000663.1 GCA_016871135.1 Acidobacteriota bacterium
GGCGTTTCGACATGAACTCGCCAGCGCATTGGCGTTGTTCGCGGTGCTCGAAACCTTCCAACCGCAGCATCCCGCGCTCTTGGGAACGTGGGGCGAAGCGTTGCAGTTGCTGGGCCATCCGATCGCCGCGTTTGCACTGACAGCCGCGCCTCCGACCGGCATTCAGCAGATACTCGACTGCTCTGCCGACGAGTTCAATTTGCTCGCGTATCTAGTGGCGAGTCATCACGGCAAGGTACGAGCCGGTCTGCACGCCGCTCCGAAGGATCAGGACTACCGAGACCGTGATCACCGTGGCCTGCCAATTCGCGGCGTGCGCGAAGGAGACCACTTGCCGGGCATTTGTCTTGATTCCGCCGCCGCACCGTTGCCCGAGTTGTCGCTCACATTGGAACCTGCTGCGCTCGGTCTCTCGAATCGAACCGGCGCGAGTTGGCGCGAACGCTGCGATCAGCTTCTCGCTCAGTTCGGCCCCGGCGGTCTCGCATTTCTGGAATCGTTGCTGCGCGCTGCGGACGTTCGCGCATCGCGGCTGCGTACCAATGATCCCGTACTGCAAAATGAGGTGTCCGCATGACGCTCCAATTACATCATTTGACGGGCTGCTCACCGGCTCCACTGGCAAACTATCTCAAGGCGTTAGGTATTCTCCGTCTGGTCTCGGAGCAAGCCGATCCAAACGCGCGCGGCTGGTGGCAGGACGAGCATTTCTGTTTGCTCACGAAACTTTCCAAAGAAGAGTTGGAATCGTTCTTCCTGGAGAAGTACCAGCCGACGCCGCTGCTGTCTCCGTGGAACAAGGGCTGTGGTTTCTTCAAAGCCGGTGATCCTGGCCTGGCACCGTTGGAAGCATCAACGGCACTTCGCTTCTCGCGATTCCGCGAGGGGGTTGTTGAAGCTCGCAAGTTATTGGATCAAGTCGCCAACGCCGACGCGGTGATTCGCGCGATCAAGGCTCGAACTAAGACGAACAAGTCCTTTCAGACCGAGCAGCAGCGAACCTCGTTGACGGAAAGTACCACGTTTCGGGGATTCCTCGATCTACTGCGAACGGCGGCTTCCAAGCCGGACATCTCTGCGGAGGATCGCGTCGCCATTCACACCGAGATGCGAGAGATCGAAGCATTGATCGCTCCCACTTCGAGGCCACCGACAAAAGGCGAGGCCGATCAACTCAAAGCCAGTTCTGGCTACAAGCGAGTTTTGGCTGCGGCGGATCGACGATTCAAAACATTGAAGGCCACGTTGATACCTGACTGTCGCCGCGTGTGGCGCGGTGCTCACGCCGAATGGCTTTCCGCCGCAGTCGTCTTGGATGAAGCGAGGGAGCCGCAGTGGCCGTCGCTCCTTGGAACCGGTGGAAACGACGGCAATCTCGATTTCACGAACAATGTCATGCAGCGCATCGGCGAATTGTTCGACGTGATCTCTGCTGAGGGCCAACCCCGGACGGGAACAGCAGCCTTGTTGTCAAACTCGCTCTGGTCTGACGCCGCCAATAGTCTGACGGCAACCGCCATTGGACAGTTTCAACCCGGTGCCGCCGGCGGTGCGAACAGCACGACGGGACCGTCTGGCGATAGTCTCGTCAATGCGTGGGACTTCCTGTTGATGATGGAAGGAAGCATTGCCTTCAGTGCTCAATCGACTCGCCGACTTGATCCCGCCGCGATCAGTCGGGCCAGTGCGCCGTTTGCCGTGCGTGCTCACGCCGCTGGCCACGCATCTCCCGGCAGCGAGAAGGCGCAACGCGGCGAGCAGTGGATGCCGCTCTGGTCGCGGCCTTCCACGATGCGCGATGTCGCTGGGCTGCTCGGCGAGGCACGCATCCAACTCGGACGACAGACAGCCAACCGCCCTGTCGATGTGGTTCGAGCAATCAGCCGTCTTGGCGTCGCACGGGGGATCGACGCCTTTACGAGATACGGCTACTTGGAGCGAAACGGGCAATCGACGCTGGCCGTCCCTCTCGGCCGCATCAATGTGCGTCAACATCCTCAAGCCTTCTTGATCGACGATCTCGCGCCGTGGCTGGATCGGCTGCAACGGCGAACTCGCGATAAGAATGCAACGGCTCGACTCATTCAGACCGAGCGTCGGCTCACAGACGCCGTGCTGGCCGCGATGACTCACGATCCGTCGCCGGATCGTTGGCAGGCGATTTTGATTGCCGCTGTCGCAGTCGAATCGCTTCAAGCGACGGGAACGGCCATCGAAGCCGGGCCGATGCCATCGCTGCGGCCCGAATGGATTCGTGCGACCGATGATGGCTCCTCGGAATTTCGGCTGGCCGTTGCGCTGGGAAGCGCGACCAGTGTGGTTCGACGCTCCGCGTCGAATCTCAGTCGCGCCACAATTTCGGACCCCATTCGGCATCACTGTCTTCCGCTCGAACCGGGTGCGAGAAACTTCAAAAAGTCTGACAAACGCTTGATGAATGATCCCCGAGTCGTCGTTTCGGGGCGTGATTCGCTCGCAGACTGCGCCGCGATTGTCGGACGCAGGCTGATCGAAGCGGCCATGAAAGGACAACGCCACCTGCCGCTCGTTGCCGCGAGAGGTTGTGACGCGCGGTTCGGCGATTTGGCCGAGTTCCTTTCCGGGTCGCTCGATGTTGGAAAGATTTTTGATCTGGCTCGCGCGTTCATGGCGATCCGGTGGGATCAAGTCCGGCCACAGCATCGGCCGGAAATGCGCGGTGGCGGAGCGTCACGGCACAGTGCGACCGATCAACCGGAAGAGGCTTGGCTCGCGTTGCGATTGGCCTGCCTGCCGTGGCCTCTTGAGGACGGACGAAACATTCCGGCGGAACCCGCCGTCATTCGCCGACTAATGGCTGGCGACGTCGCGAGCGCCACAGCCATCGCTTTGCGCCGACTTCACGCCGCAGGTATCCGCTCACCGCTTCAGGCCGCTACGGCCGACCCACACATCGCGCAGCTTTGGGCCGCGGCTCTCGTGTTCCCAATTGACCGCGGCACTGCTCAGCGCGCTGCCGCAATTCTTGACCCGTCTTTGAAAGGACCAGTCCATGCTTGATGCCTTGAAGAAATGCAACCGCGTTCTGTTTACCGTGCCGCTGCGCCCGGTTCAGGGAGACCGTTTCCAGCCCACCGGTTTTCCATCGCTGGGAGCCGCGACATACCAGACGAAGGACGGCCAGAAGCTGCTCGTCGAGAGCGCTCAGAGCATGGCCAACCGGCTGGAAACAACCTGCTGGGATACGGCCAACAACAAGCCCGTCGCGGCGCTCAATGGCATCAGCCACGTCACCATCAACCGCAAAGGCAAGTTCCTGACGGATTCAATGCTCGAAGCGCATCGGATCAACAGCCCGTACCTACTGGAAGGCAAGGATCGCACCTTCTTCGACAGCCTCAAGAGCGAACTCGGTGGCCTGGAGGAAGGACCAATCGACCGTAAGAAGTTGGCGGAAGCGCTGCTCAAGTTCGATGTCGGCAGCCTGATTCACGGCGTCTTTCTTGCAAAGAA
>VFZQ01000664.1 GCA_016871135.1 Acidobacteriota bacterium
TGTCGAGGCCTTGAGGAAACATCGATGGCTTCTGCTTCATCAGCATGCCGATCGATACGCTTGTGAAAGCCTTGCCGCACGATGCCAGTTCCGGCAACGCTTCGCGATGGCCGCGGCCGAAGTAACGTTCGTAGACGAGGTAGCCGTTGCGCACAACGAGCAGCCCTCCGTGTTGACTGGTGAGTTGCGCGTACTCGAACGCCTCGTCGAGCTTCTTGATGTCGATACCCGTTTTGGCCTTGATCTCATCGGGGGCAGTGAGTGTTCGCCAGCCGCCTTTCGAGTCGGGGGCAGGGAAGTAGTCGGCGGCGATGGCGCAGAGCGCGGTCGTGAAAATTGTTTGCAGGCGCATGGCTTCCTGGACATCATATGATAGTCGTTCCATGAAAATTCTGTTTTTGTGCAGTTCGTTGCTGGTGGCGCAGGATTTCGATCTCGTGTTGCGAGGCGGGCGAGTGATCGATCCGCGCAACAGACGCGATGGGCGATTCGACGTTGCGGTGAAGGCGGGAAAGATCGCGGCGGTGGAACCGTCGATCGATGCGGCGCGCGCGCGGAAGGCCGTCGATGTTACCGGGCTTATCATCACGCCGGGCATGATCGATCTGCACGTTCATGTGTTTTTCACGGCGGGCAATCCCGGCGCATGGGCGGGCGACAACAGCGTGCAGCCGGATGCATTCAGTTTTCGCACTGGCGTGACGACGATGGTGGACGCGGGCTCGTCGGGTTGGCGGAACTTCGAGACGTTTCGAACAACGGTGATCGATCGGGCGCGCACGCGCGTGCTGGCGCTGATCAACATTGCGGGCTTCGGGATGATCAGCGATGCGACCGAGCAGGACGACTTTAATCCGGATGCGATCGCGAAGCTGGCGGAGAAGCACAAAGACGTCGTGGTCGGCATTAAATCGGCGCACTATCAGAAGCCCGATTGGGAAAGCGTTGACCTTGCCGTTGAAGCAGGCAAAAAAACGGGGCTGCCTGTGATGGTCGACTTCGGATTCTTTCTGCCGCAGCGGCCTTACTACAAGCTCGTCACCGAGCATCTGCGCGCGGGAGACATTTCGACGCACATGTTCCGCGGGCCGGTACCTTACGTCGATGAGAAGGGCGCGTTGTATCCGTACCTGCTCGAAGCGCGCAAGCGCGGCGTCAAGTTCGACGTTGGCCACGGCGGCGGCAGTTTCGTGCTGCGCAGCGCGGCGGGCGCGATCAAGAACGGGTTTTATCCGGACACGATTTCGTCGGACCTGCACACGGGTTCGATGAATGGCGCGTTCATGGACCTGCCTGCGCTGATGTCGAAGTTGATGGCGCTAGGGCTGCCGTTGCAAGAGGCTGTGCGCGCGGCGACGTCGACGCCGGCGGAGGTGATCAAACGGCCTGATCTGGGCACGCTGTCCGTTGGCGCGCCGGCCGATATCGCGGGGCTGCGCGTGATGAATGGCGAGTTTGGATACTGGGACAACAACACGGGCCGCGTGATCGGCAAGGAGCGGTTGTTCGCCGAGTTAACGTTGAAGCAGGGGCAGATTGTGTGGGACTGGAACGGGCGCGCGGGGGTCGATTATCGGACGCTTGGGCCGACGTATGGTATCCGTCCGGGGATTGATCAGATCCTGCCGCCGCCCGCTAAGCGCTGAAAATTGTTGCATCCCGTTTTGATAGTGTGTTATCAAAAAAGAGTACGTTGCAAATGTCCCAGCCACAGACCACGGAAACCAGAACGTTAGACCGCTACGGCATGGCGCTTTCGATCGGATGCGCGATTCACTGCGCGGTGCTTCCGATTGCGATGGGCCTGCTCACCGCGACCGGCTTGAGCTGGATCGCGGGACCCGCATTTGAATGGGCGATTCTGGCGTGTACGATCATGATCGGTTCGAAGCAGTTGATCAAGAGCTTCGTGCAGCACCGGAATCCGATGTCGTTGTACTTTTTCGGCGCTGGGCTGATTTGTTTTGCGGCGGCGAAGTTGGAGTGGTTTGGGATTCCGAATAACGAGGCGGTATTTATGACCGCCGGTGGGTTGTCGGTGGCGATGGCGCATTTTAAGAATCTGCGCTTGTGCGCGTGTTGCCACGCGCATTAATCGGATACAATCGGGCGTATGGCGTTAGCCAGTGGAGCCCGACTCGGCCCTTATGAGATCGTCGCGCTATTAGGTGCCGGCGGAATGGGTGAAGTGTACAAGGCCGTCGATACGCGGCTGGATCGCACCGTTGCGTTGAAGATCATGAAGGGCGCGTTCAGTGATCGCTTCACGCGCGAGGCGAAGGCGATCTCGGCGCTGAATCATCCGAACATTTGCACGTTGTACGATCTCGGCACGCAAGATGGCACCAGTTATCTTGTGATGGAGTATCTCGAAGGCAAGGCGCTGGAAGGGCCGTTGCCGTGGGCGGAGGCGCGGACGTTTGCCCTGCAACTGCTTGAGGCGTTGGAGACGGCGCATCGCGCGGGCGTGATGCATCGCGATGTGAAGCCGGCAAATATCGTCGTGACGAAGTCGGGCGTGAAGCTGCTGGATTTTGGGTTGGCGAAATCGACGGCTGTGGTGCTGGGTCCGACCGATGCGACGCTGACGCAGGAGGGCACGATTCAAGGCACGCCGCATTACATGGCGCCCGAGCAGGCGGCGGGCGAGAACGTGGATGCGCGCGGCGATATCTTTGCGTTTGGCGCGGTGCTGTATGAGATGTTGAGCGGCAAGCGGGCGTTTGTGGGCGACAACGCGGCGACCGTCATTGGCGCGGTGATGAAGGACGATCCGCTGGCTGGTTTTGCATTGCCTGATTCGGTTCCGCCGGCGGTGACGCAGATATTGAAGCGGTGTTTGGCGAAGGATCGGGAGCGAAGGTATCAGTCGGCGCGGGATGTGGCGTTGGATTTGGAGGAGGCGGTGGTTGGGGAAGCGCCGAGGGTGGTAGACCGGCGCGCATGGATCGGCGGAGCCGCAGCGGCGTCGCTGGTTGCCGGAGTTGGCATTGGGCGGTTCTGGCCTGGGAAGAAAGTTGCGGAAGAAGCGCGGATGATGGATCTCGCCATCCCGACTCCGGAAGGCCACCGAATCACGTCCAACACTGCGCCGATTTCTCCCGACGGACGGACGGTTACTTTTACGACGGCCGACGGAGAAGGGCGCCGGTTCCGGTGGTTCCACCCTTTAGACGGCTCGACGCCGAGGCAGTTTCCCGCGGATGCGACGTCGGGAGGTTGGGAATGGTCGCCGGACGGAAAACGGTTGGTTCATACGGTAGAAAACGGAATTCAGGTGGTAAACGCGGTAACGATGGCGGTCGAGTCGTCACACGCTCTTCGAACCGCGACTTGGTGCGGTACGCAGGATTTATTGAGTCCCGCATAATATAGAGACGACTTTCAAGCGTCCGGTGTAAACTGGGATATGGGCAACCCTGCAGGCGTGCGTCGTGATTTCGATTCGCTCGAGAAGCGCAGGATGGAGGCGATTCGTTT
>VFZQ01000665.1 GCA_016871135.1 Acidobacteriota bacterium
AAAATCACCAGCGTGTTGTCCGCCAGCCCGTTACGGTCGAGGGCCGAGAGCACCTTTCCAACCGCACCGTCCATCGACTCCAGCATCGCCTTGTACTCATTGGCGCGCGTGCCGTCGTACCAGGTCTTCAAATCGCGTACGCTCTCCGGACGGCCCGGTGCCTGGAACGGCCAGTGCACCGCGTTGAACGGTACGTACAGAAAGAACGGATTCGCGCGATTGGCGTCGACAAAGCGGACGGCGCGCGCCGCGATCAAGTCCGTCAAGTATCCCGGCGTACGCGACTCCGTCAGCCCATCGTAGAGATCGTAGTTCTTGAACCGGTCTTCTTTCGAGTACATGTCCGTATTGCCGCCGCGGATTCCGAAATACTCATCGAAGCCGTGATGAATCGGGTTGAACTCGGCCGCCAATCCCAGATGCCACTTGCCGTGAATCGCCGTTCTGTATCCGGCGCTTTTTAGCAGCCGCGCGATCGTTGTGTGTTTCGGAGACAGCCCGAGATTCTTGTCGGTCGCCATCAACGCCCACTCCAGCGCGCGTCCGTAGCGCTGCTGGTAGCGGCCCGTCATCAGCCCGCAACGGGTCGGCGTGCACACCGGCCCGTTTGAATAACAGTCGGTCATCTTCACGCCTTCGCGCGCCAGGCGGTCGATATGCGGCGTGCGAATGTCGGGGGAGCCATAACAGCCCAGATCGGCCCAGCCCATATCGTCGCTCATGAACAACACAACATTCGGGCGCGGCGCCGTCTGCGCCGCCAGAGCCATGGAGAGAAACGTTCGTCGATCCATCATGCGATCACCCTGGGCGGCGGATTTTTCTTCAGCATCGTCTCCCACTCGGAGTACAACTTCGACAGCTCGCGCGTGACTTCCGGGTACTTCCAGGACACGTTCACGCGTTCGCCAACGTCTTTCGAAAGATCGTGCAACTGCTCGAACTCACCGCCCGCGATCCACTTCCAATTCCCTTTGCGGCACGCGCGCTGGACGCGCTCGGCGCGATTGATCCGCCAGAAGAACGTCCGCGGAAATTCCGGTTTCTCGCCCTTCAGCACGCTCAGCAGACTGGCGCCGTCGAACCCTTCCGTAGAAACGCCACACGCCTCGGCGATCGTCGCCGTGAAGTCCATCGACATCGCCGCCTGCTTCGACGTCTTGCCCGCCGGCACCACCGAAGGCCACTTGACGATGCCCGCCACGCGAATTCCGCCTTCCCAAAGCGTGGCCTTGTGATGGAAGAACGGACGGTTGTCGGAGAGCCGTTCGCCCCCGTTGTCGTTAGTGAAGATCACGAGAGTGTTTCGCGTGAATCCTTTCCGTTCCAGAGCCGACAGCACCGCGCCGACGGCACCGTCGACAGCCTCGAGCATCGGCTTGTAGTCGTTCTTCCGCGTGCCGTCGAACCACGTGGGGCGCGTGCGTACATCGCCCGGACGCCCCGGCGCCTGAAACGGCCAGTGCACGGCGTTGAATGGCAAGTAAAGAAAGAATGGCGCGGCTTCGCTTTGCGCATCGATGAACTTCACCGCGCGGTCGCGAATCAACTCCGTCGAGTAGCCGTCCACCTTCACCGGCTTGGTGTCTTCGTACCAGTCTTCTTCGTCGTTGATTTCTTTGTGCGAGTAGTGATCGACGTTGCCGCTGAGTAATCCCGCGAAGGTCTCAAAGCCGTGGCGATTCGGACCGAACTCGGGTTCATAACCTAAATGCCATTTGCCAAACAGCGCCGTCTTATACCCGGCGTTCTTCAACAACGTCGCGATCGTTGTATTGTGTGGCTCTAAACCGTAACCTTTGACGCCCGGGCCAAGCGCCCACTCCAGGCCGAACCTCTGCTGGTACCGGCCCGTCATGAGCCCGCACCGCGTTGGCGTGCAGACCGGGCCATTCGAATAGCAATCGGTCAAACGCACGCCGGAGCGCGCGATGCCGTCGATATGCGGCGTCGAAATGTCCTTCGAACCGTAGCAACCCAAATCGGCATAGCCCATGTCATCGGTCATGATCAACACGACGTTAGGCCGGCTTGCCGGCTGCGCCGTCAGCCCCGCGCCGATCGCGCCCAGAAATGTCCTTCGCGTCCACATCGTTTCTGCATTCTATCGCGTGGGATAATGCCCTTTCGATGCAATCCTCGAAGACTGAACGGATCCTCCGCGCGACCGCGATCGCACTCGCACTCCTTCTGTTCGCCTATCAGGCCGCGACGGCGTTCCTTCTCTATGAATACACCCGCTGGCCGGAGAGCTTCGCCCATGCCGGTTTCGATCTCGGCAATCCTTGGCCAACCGTCACACGCGTCACTTCCGCCAATGCGCTCCAGGCCGGCCTCTCCCCCGGTGACCGAATCACCGCCGTGCAAGGCACGCCCTTCGAGGGCCGCAACACGCTGCGCGCGGCCGTTGACAAACTATTTCCGGGCGATCGCATCCGTGTTTCGGTCGCCGGCCGCGAAGCGGAGATTTCCTGGCAACTCGACGGGCAACGGCCCGCGGCTGGCGGCATGCTCGCTTTCGTCGCGTTTATAAACGTTTTCATGCCGGTGCTATGTCTGGTGACCGGCTGTTGGACCGTCATCGCCAAACCGCGCGATCCCCAGGCCTGGCTGCTGTTCTTGATGCTCGCGGCCTTCAGCCACTTGCCTGCGATGTTCGCCGACTTCCCTTCCTCCTTCGGAGTCTGGCGCACGATTTTCCTACTGCTTCACAAGGTCCTCAACGCCGCCTGGCCCTTGAGCATGCTCGCCTTCGGATGGGTCTTTCCGCGCCTGACGCCGGCCCAACACAAGATCCGCTGGGTCTTCCGCGCCTACGTCGCACTCCTCGTGGCCGCCGTGGTCCTCGCCGTAGTCCGAGACTACCACGAACTCACCGACGGCGCGCCGGCGGCCGCGACGATCGCCGCCATCGACAACACTTTCCGGTGGCTTGCCTTCGTCATGATGGCCGCCGTCAGTTGTTTCTTCGCGTTACTCAGCTACAAGATGTTCGTGCTGCGCGATGCCGACTCCCGCCGCCGCATGCAGACCATCCTGTGGGGCATCGGCGTGGCGCTCTCGCCGCTTTTCCTTCTCATCGTCTTTTCCCTCGCGACTCGCAGCGACATGAACGCTCTGCTGACCTACGTCATTTTCCCGGCAATGCTGGCGCTCATTCTCTTCCCGATCACGCTTGCCTACGTCATCGTCGTTCACCGCGCATTCGGACTCGGCATGGTCATCCGTCAGGGGCTGCGCTACGCGCTGGCGCGCAGAGGCGTGCGCCTGATGCAGATCGTCCTCTCCATCGCGGTGATGATTACGGCCGCCACGCTTGCGACAACGCCGGGCATCAATCGGCCGCGCGTCGTCTTGGTCATGAGCGCCGGAGTGGCGTCGGTTTTGCTGTTGCGCCGCATCGCCGGGATCGTCGCGGGCTGGGTGGACCGCCGTTTCTTCCGCGAAGCCTACGACGCCGAGCAACTGTTGAGCGG
>VFZQ01000666.1 GCA_016871135.1 Acidobacteriota bacterium
CACGATTCCCAAGGATGGAAAAAACCTACTTGTAGTGTTTTCGACTCGCGATGGTGTACAGCGAATCATTTTGGAGTCTGCGGCGCGCCTGGACCACGCGCAATTCTCCCCCGACTCCAATTGGTTGGCCTTCGCGTGCGACGAAACCGGCAACTTTGAAGCCTACATCACGCCGTTTCCAGGTGGCGGTCCGAAGTGGAGCGTCTCAATCGGCGGCGGCGGAATGTGCCGTTGGCGGCGCGACGGAAAAGAGATCTATTATTCAAGTCCGAATGGCGAAATATATTCCGTTGCGGTCGACACATCCGGGCCCGAACCGAGGCTTGGCAAGCCCGTGCGGATATTCGAGAATCGTTACGCCACCGCTGCAACGCCCCGTTTCGCGGCCTCTCCCGACGGCAAACAGTTCGTGGTTTCGACGCACATTCGATCCAATCGCCCGGTTCGCTTCCACGTTCTCACCAACTGGCACCCCGCTTCCGGTGTATGATGTCCACTCGTGCCCGACAACAGAAGCTCGCTTGACCGGTTCTCCGATTTCATAGTCCAGTTCGTTCCCGACGCGATCACCGCGAGCGTAATTATGCTCGGCGCGCTGGTTGTGGGCGCGCTCGCGCTCGGGAGCCCGCCGCTGCAAATCGTCGACGCCTACTACAAAGGCTTTTGGTCGCTGGTCACGTTCACCGGGCAGATGACGCTGATCGTGGTGCTCGGCAGCGCGGTTGCCTCGTCGCCATTTTTTCAATCGATGGTCGGCCGTTTGGCGGAAATGCCGAAGACGACGAATCAGTTTGTGATGCTGGCGGTGCTGCTGGCCGCCGCGGCGTCGTACTGCTTTTGGGGCTTGGGCTACGCGCTGAGTCCGATCATCGCGATCTACTTCGCGCGCGCCGCCGAGCGCAAGCAGATTCATCTGCACTTTCCGTTCTTCATGGCGACTGTGTTCGCGGCGGTGTCGGTGTGGCAGTTCGGGTTATCGGCGTCGGCGCCGCTGATCGTCGCCACGCCGGGACACTTTCTGGAAAAACTGGTCGGTGTGATTCCGCCGTCGCGGACGATCTGGTCGCCGGCGGCGCTGCTCGACGTCGGGCTGTTCACGATCGCCGTGATTCTGACCGGCTGCAAGCTGATGCCGAATACGTCGCACCCGATTTCGAACTACCCGGGCGTGCTGGAGATGGCGGCGGTGAAGGAAGACGAATCGACGGCGGCGAAGACGTACTCGGAGATCGCGGAGTCGAAGCCGTACTTCGCGATGATCATGGTCGCGATCTTCGCGACGTGGCTTTGGTATCACTTCATCGAGAAGGGCAACGGGCTGAACATCAACTCGCTGAACATCGTGCTGCTGCTGCTTACGTTTTTGCTCTACAAAAATGTGAAGGCGGTGACGAAGGCGCTGGAGAAGGCCGTGGTTGCTGGGTGGCCGGTGATCATTCTGTACCACCTGTACGCGGGGCTTTCGGGGCTGATTGAAGCGACGCCGGTGGGCGAGGCGATGGCGAGTCTTGTCGCAGCGTCGTCGAACGCGATGACGTTCCCGACGTTGTCGGCGGCGATCGGCACGGTGTTCTCGTTCTTCATTCCATCGTCGGGCGGGCAGTGGGCGATACAGGGACTGGTGACGGCGAAATCGGCGATGGCGGTGGGTGTGTCGGTGGAGCGCGGGTTGCTGGCGATGTCGGTGGGCGATCACATGGGGAATCTGACGTCGCCGTTTTGGTACGTCGTGATTAGCGGGATCGCGCGGTTGGACTTCCGCACGTTTTTTGGCTACGGGCTGATCTACGCGGCGATCTGGTTTGTGATCGGGGCGGTGGTGTTTACGTTTGCGCCGTGTTGAGGGCGCTAGGCCGCAGTCGCGCCGCCGCGATGAAGCGGAAGCAGTTGATCCGCGCTGACAGGAACGATAGCGTAAGCTTCGCCATTATTGTCGGAGAACTCGACTAAGAAAGCACCGTCGAGCTCCTCGACGACTGTGCCAAGTTCGCCACGGCGAAGATTGAATTCTTTCAAGTCCTCGATTAGAGCGACTGGGTCGAGAACCCGGATATCGCGCGAATCTTTGAGAGCAGATAGCATGTCGTCAGTCTCGGAAAATCTTCTCCGGTCCGCACGATCCAACCGCTCCTCGCGGTCGCCGCACGATTGTGGCACTTCAATTCGAAGTCTATCACGTACAGCTCGCCGAACCCGAAATGACCCGTATGAATGGCGTCCAAGTGGACGGCCTCAAGCAATTTCGATTGCAGCCACCTTGCGTCGGCCTGAGTGATCCCGAGCGCCGATCGGAAAACGCGTGCTTTGTGTTTGCCGACTTCGTGCTCAAGGCTGAGGCAGTAATCGGCGAGCTTGGCGACATCAACGATCGCGCGCTCCGGATTTGGCAAACGCAAGGACCGACCTACCCCACCTCTTCATTCGCACGGCGGAGCAGGCCGCGCATCTGCGCGATGCAGTAGGCCACGCCCGCGCGGCGCATTCCGCCGTCGCCTTTGAGTTCCGGAACGTGGTCGGGCACGATCGTGCCGTTGAACTTCACTTTGCGTAGCGCCTTCATCACCTGGTACATGTCCATGTAACCGTCCTCGGGAAACCTCTCATGGAAGCGGGGCAGGGGGCCGGAGACATTGCGGAAATGCACGTCGACGATCTTGCCGCGCTTGCCGAAGTCGTCGATCATGCCGAAGACGTCCTTGCCCATCCGCGATCCGCCTTCTGACCAAGTCCCGACACAAAATGTGAGGCCCCAGTGCTTGGACGATCCCGCGATTTTCTCGGCGCGCGCGTAGCCGTCGTAGTGAACCAGCACCTTCGCGACGCCGTTCATTTTCGCGAGCGGAGGGTCGTCGGGATGCAGGGCGAGCCGCACGTTGGCTTTTTCGGCGACAGGGAGCACGGCCTTCATGAAGTAGGTGTAGGTGGTCCAGATGTCTTCGGCGGAGTACTCGCGGTCGAAGGCTTGTTTCTCGACTTTGTTGCGGAAGTCGTCGACCGAGAACTCGCGGGCGCGATAGCCGCGCGGGGACTCGACGAAGCTGGTCGTGTAGGTGTTGGCCGGGTGCCAATCGTAGTTGGACACGGGGATGTTGAGGCGGCCGCAATCGCGGAGGAACTGGCAGTAGGTTTCGATGATCTCGTCGCGTTTGCCCTTGCCGAGTTGCACGTCGAGATGCCGGTAGGCGTAGTGCACGCCGGAGAAGATCTTCATGTCGAACTTGGCGAGGCGGTCGACGGTGGCCTTCATGAAGTCGTAGGGGGCGTTGTCGCCGAACTCGATGCGGCACCATTTGATGCCGAGTTGTTTGAGGAAGAGCAGGTCGTCGTCGTTGAGCGAACGGATCACCATGCGATGGGAGAGCTTTGTGTTGGCGGGGTCGTATTCGTCGATGACTTTTTTTCCCGCAGCGGAGAGGGCGAGGGGCAAGCTCAGTAACGTGCGTCGCGAATAGTTCATATTGCCTCCAATTTCTTTT
>VFZQ01000667.1 GCA_016871135.1 Acidobacteriota bacterium
GCCCGGAAATCCAATTCCAACCCGACCCCCTCCAGCAACAAATCCTCGACTCCCCCGCCAAACAACTCCTCCTTTGCTGCTCCCGCCAGTGGGGCAAATCCGCCGTCATCGCCAGGAAAGCGTTGCAATTCGCACAGACCACGCCCAGAGCCCGCATCCTCATCGCCAGCGCGTCCCTTCGCCAAGCCTCGGCCCTGCTCGACTACATCGCCGACGTCACCACCGAGCCCAAACGCAAGGGCGACAGACTCGTTTTCCCCAACGGCAGCCGCATCACCGCCTTGCCCCAAGCGCCCAAAACAACCCGCGGCCTCACCGCGCACGTTCTCATCATCGACGAAGCCGCCTTCGTCAAAGACGAGCTCTTCGAGTCGCTCACCCCGGTCCTCGCCTCGACCAATGGGTATCTCTGGGTCCTCAGTTCCGCCGGCGAGGAGAGAGGCTTCTTCTATCAGATCTACACCGAGAAAACGCCCGGCTGGCAAATCTTCAAGGCTACCGCCGAAGACTGTTCCCGCATCAGCAAGGAATACCTCGACCGCGAACGCGTCATCCGAGGCGAACAGAGATTCCGCCGCGAATACTTCTGCGAGTTCCAAACCGGCCGCCAGCAATTCACCAGCCGCGAGGTCATCGAAGCCTGCTTCGACATGTCCTACAAACAGGAAAGGATACCCATCGACTATGGAACGTAGCAAAGAACGCTTCATCGGCCACTCACACCGAACTCCTCGCCGCTCTCTAATGCCACTCGCACGCCACCTTTTTCCGCGCGGCCATATCAAAGCAGTCGCCGTGCGAAAGAAAGTAGTACCGCTTGCCATCCTCGCCCCCCGCATAGTTGGCGTCATAAACCGCAACTTTGCTCACGCCGACGACTTCGAACTTTGTCCCGTGCGCGACGACGGCGGTTCCTTCGTCAAGGCCCAACCCCAGTATTTCCGGCCTCACGGCGATCACTTGCAACATATCGTTCTCACGCTTCCGCGCGATCAGATGCTGATCGATCGCCACCGGCGACAGAAACCCGAGCCCCTGTTCGTAACCTTTCGCCATCATCACCGTGTTTCCCTCCCGCGCGCCGCGCACGAGGTACGAACCTTGAATCGTTGCTCCGGCCGACGATCCTGCAACCACGCCGCCCCGCGCCAGCAGCGAATCCAACTCGCGATGCACACTCGTGTCGAGATACGAATCGACCAGCCGCCACTGACGGCCGCCGTCAAACCAGACTCCCTTCGCTCGGCGCAGCGCAGCAACGAATCCAGCCTCGTTCGACTTCGCTCTGTCCCGCGTGTGCAAAATCGTCAGGTGCGTGAACCCATAGCGGCGCAGCGGATGCCGCACCAACTCCTCGTCGCCATAAGAGTCCTTTTCGCCGGCGGTCGGGATCACGACGATCGGCGCGTCGACGCCGCCCGCCAACTTCGCGAAGCGGTCGAGAATCTCCCTTCCGACCGCGCCGCCGCCGATCGGCATCGCGTACCCGCGCGCCGGTCCGGTTGCCGGGCTATGCAGCGCCGCATTGGTCTGCATCAGGACCACAAGAAGAGGTGCGATCATAGCAATCTATGTTCTCACGGCGCCTCAACTGGCGCGCGCACGATAACGCTCTGTCGCAAGCGCTCGCCTCGCACAAGCCGCGCTACGATCTCACCGCGTCAAACCCCACAACCTGCGGCCTCGATATTCCCGCCGCGATTGCGGCGAGCTTCGATCATCGCGAAGCGCTTGTCTACACACCCGACCCGCGCGGACTCGCCAAAGCGCGCGAGGCGATCGGCCTCGGCGAACACTCGCTGCTGGCCGCATCGACATCGGAAGCCTACGCATGGCTCTTCAAACTGCTCTGCGATCCCGGCGACGAAGTGCTCGTTCCGCGGCCATCGTATCCCCTGTTTGAATTTCTCGGCCAACTCGAATGCGTCAATGTGCGCCAGTACTCGCTCCGCTACGCCGAGGGCTGGTGGCTTGATTTCGAATCGCTAAAGAACGCCATCACTCCCCGCACGCGCGCGCTCCTATTCGTTCATCCCAACAATCCGACCGGCCAGTTCTTGAAGAAGCAGGAACTCGACCATCTCGCCGCGCTGTGCGCCGAAAAGCGGATCGCGCTCATCTCCGACGAAGTCTTCGCCGAATACCCGCTCATCGACGACGAAACTCGCTGCGCTACGCTCGGCGGCAACGGCCGCTGCCTGACCTTCGTTCTCGGCGGGCTATCGAAAACCGCCGGACTACCGCAAATGAAAATCGCGTGGCTCACCGCTTCGGGCCCCGGCGCCTCCGAAGCGGCGCGCGCGCTCGAACTTATCGCCGATACCTATCTCTCCGTCAGCACGCCGGTTCAACTCGCCGTTCCGGCGCTGCTGCATCACGGTGCCGCCATTCGCGCACAAATCCAGCAGCGCACTCGCGCCAACTTCGCTCGCGTTCGGCGCGAAGCGCTTCACGTTGAAGGGGGTTGGTACGTAACGATTCCCACGCCGCGTTCACGCACGGAAGACGAATGGACGATCGCGCTGCTCATCGAACACGGAGTCCTTACGCAACCCGGCTACTTCTACGATTTCGAAAGTGACGGCTGGCTCGTGATCAGCCTGCTCACGCCGGAAGCCGATTTCGAAGCCGGCCTCTCGGCAATCAGCTATAGCTTGCGAAATTCGTAGGTGTAAGTCCAATCGGTTTTCTTGCCCGGTTCAACGGCGAGGTCAATGTAGGCCTCCGGACAAAATGTCGATCGAATCGACCAGTACACGATGTTTGCGATCGGCCTGTCGCCCGTGATCCGCACGCCCATACCCGCTTGTTTGTTCGACATCTCGATATCGTAGTTCGGACCGCCGGCGAACCGCCCGAAGAACGACTGCCCCGGCGGCAACTCTTTCTTATAGGAGATCTCGCCGCCATTCACCTCGGCGTACTCGGGATTACGAAGCGGCCCCGTGGCGGTCAGCGGAAACGCGAATTTCACATGGGATGCCGGCCCGGTTGGCAAGCCGTCCATGACGAAGAAGTTGTGATTGTACTGCTGCGTCGCGATATGTTTGTTGCCCGTGTTCTCAAGCGTATGTTCGATGCGCATCACGGACTTACCTTTCACCAAACGGAGCGTTTTCGTGTAGCGGTAGCCGTAACCGGCGGCATTCTTCAGCGTGTGTGTGAAGGCGATCCAATCACGGCCGCGCTTTACTTTCCACTCGCCGCCATCGGCGATTTCGAACGTACGAAAGTTCTCGTACTTCGCATCGCCAACCGGCTTCCGCAACGCGCCGACGCCGATCCGCACAAATGTTCCGCCCGGTGCGGCCTCGTGATAGCCGAGCGCGGAATCGCTGGATCGAAACTCTTCCACCGGCCCGGTAATCGTATCGTGCAACTTCGGATCGTAAGGCGCGGGATTCCATACGCCGAAGTATTCATGCCCAAGTGTCTTCAAGCTGAAGATCTGCCCCGACCAATCGAAGCGC
>VFZQ01000668.1 GCA_016871135.1 Acidobacteriota bacterium
CCGTTTGGCGACGGGCCAGCATCTTGTTTACGAGAAAGATTCGGCGCTGTCGAACTTGTACGTGGCGATGCTCACGGCGTTCGGAACTCCGGTTGAGAAGTTCGCCGATTCGACTGGACCGCTGGCGGGCGTGCTCGCGTAGGGCGATGGATCTCGACGCCGTCAAGGAGCTCGTGTTTGAAGACGGGCTCCGTGAGATTGAGACTCCCGTTGGTCCGGCGTTGCTGCACACGGACCATCGTTTTGTCCTTCCGCTGATCGACCTCGCGCAGAGGCAAGGCCGGTTGCCGCGGCCGGCGCATCATGTGCTTTTCGACCGGTTCCACGATTCGACCGAGCCGCTGTGTATGGACAAGCTCCGCGCCATGCGAAAGCGCGGATTCACGACGGCCGGGTTGATCGACCTGTGCAAGAACCACCTGCGCAAGACCGACGACGACTGGGTGCAGGCCGGCATGCATCTGGGGCTGATCGGCAACGTAATTCTGTTTGGCCACGAGCCGAGCGACCACGTCGACTTCCCCTTGCAGATCGAAGACTCGGCGGGAGAGATTCATCGCATGGACTCGCTGTATCTGCCGTGTTCGGAGCTTGAGTATCAGGGCTCGCTCAGCGACTCCGCTCGGAGACTGAAGCTCGAGACCCTCTGGGAGACGCTTGGATGGGAGATGAAACCGCGCGACCGGTTTCGGTTCACCGGCCAGCAGCGGCTGGTGCTCGACATCGACCTGCAGTGTTTCGCGCTTGAGTACCGCGAGTATACGTTCCCTTGGCCCGAGCGCATCTTCGAAGCCGAGTTCCTGACGCCGTCGACCTACGTAACGGTGGAAGGGGTCACCGCCCAGCAGTTCGTTCGCGAGTTGGCGAGCAACGCAGGGCTGTTGACGATCGCGCGGGAAGCGAACTTCTGCGGCGGAGAGGCGGATGCGGACTGGATCCTGGAGAAGGTGCAGCAGTATGCGTTCGGCAAGGGGATGGCGCCGCTTCCGAAGGAGAAGGTTGTGGTGAATTAGCGCAAGTCCGGGTATGATGGCTTCAAGCAATGCGCGCGCTACTGTTATCTCTCACCGCACTGGCCGCACCGCCGCCTGAGTTCACGGCGCTGCTTTCGAAGCATTGCGCGGCGTGTCACAGCGGCGCGCAGGCGAAGGCGGGTCTCGATTTGAAGACGCTGCCATACGAACTGGCGGACCGCGGCAATCGGGACAAGTGGATTCGTATTTACGATCGCGTCGAGAGAGGCGAGATGCCTCCTTTGTCGCCGCTGTCCGGCGCGGCGAAAGCCGAGTTCTTGCGGCATTTGCACACGCCGCTCCATGCGGCCGATCTGGCCGACGCCGCACGGAACGGGCGCGGTCCGATACGCCGGTTGAATCGCGATGAGTATGAACAAAATCTTCGCGACATTCTGCAACTGCCGCGGCTGGACATTCGCGACATGCTGCCCGAAGACCGCGAGGCGCACCACTTCAACAAAGTCTCCGAGACCCTCGATATGTCTCGCGTGCAGCTCACCGCCTATCTCGACGCCGCCGAGAGCGCGCTTCGACAGGCCTTGGCCACCACGCTCACGCCGCCGGAGACTAAGACGTTTCGGACGTTCGGCCGCAACTTGTTTCCAGGGCTGCGCAGCACCGGCACACGGCACTCGATGTTCTTTATCAAGGACAACAAGGGTGTGAATGTGGAGAGCGAATATGGCAACCGGATGATGGCCAAGGAACTGGAGGAGGACCAGTCGCTGGAGATGGGCTTGTTTCGTTCGCCGGGTTGGCCCTACGGCGCGTTCCCGCGCGGGTTCGCGGCGAGCGAGTCCGGGTTGTACAAGATCCGTTTTTCCGCGCGCGCCGTCCTGCAACAGCCGGGTTATGTCGTGACCGATGCGAAACGCCCGTTGCCGATGATGTTGCGCTCGCGCCGTCCAACCAATCACGATATCGCCGAGGACACCAAGCCGGCCAGCGGCATCTTTGAAATTCAGCCCGGTGCACGCGTGTACGAAACCACGGCGCCGTTACTGAAGGGGCAAACCGTCGAGTACGCGTTGCTGGGGCTGCCCGTTCCACAGGTGGACGCCGAGGGCAGAACGGGTTCCTATCGTTTCCCGCCTATGCCGCCCGACGGCGCGCCGGGTGTGGCGTTCAATTGGATTGAGTTCGAGGGGCCGCTTGCGCCGGTATCGTGGCCGCCGCCCAGTCATCGCGTGCTGTTCGATTCGTACGGCATTGCGCCCGAACCGGCCGACAAGAAACGCGAGGCGTCGCGGTTGCTCCGGCGGTTCGTGAATCTGGCGGCACGGCGTCCGGTGGCGCCCGCGGCGATCGAACGATTCGAAAGGTTGATCGGCGCGGCGCTCGATCGGAACGAACCGTTTGTTGATGCGATGCTGACCGGTTATCAGGCGTTTTTGTGCTCGAACGAGTTTTTGTATTTGCGCGAGCCGGCATCGCCGCACGACGTTGGCGAACGGCTTTCGCACTTTCTTGCCAACACGCGTTCGGCCGGGCCGATCGCCAATCGAGGGGCGTTGCACAAAGAAGCGGACCGGCTGATCGACGGCCCGGGCTTCGATCGATTCGTTCGCAACTTCGCGAACTACTGGCTGAACCTGCGCCATCTGCGGCGAGACGACGCCGACAAGCGCATCTATCCCGAGTACCAACTCGATGAGTATTTGGTTGAATCGCTGGAGCGCGAAACGCTGACTTCTGTCACGGCTCTGATTCGGGACAATGCGCCGATCCGCGACCTGGTGCAGGCAGATCATGTCTACATCAACGAACGTCTGGCCCGGCACTACGATCTCCCGCCCGTGGATGGCTCGGCGATTCGGAAGGTTCCGCTCTCGAAAGAAAGTCCGCTCGGCGGCGTGCTGACGCAGGGCGCGATTCTGAAGATCACGGCGAACGGTACATCGACATCGCCGGTGCTTCGCGGTGCTTGGATCATGGATCGTATTGTCGGCGAGCCTCCTCCGCCCCCACCGCCCAGCGTGCCGGCGGTCGAGCCCGATATTCGCGGTGCGAAATCGATCCGCGAACTGTTGGCGTTGCACACGAAATCGGCGACTTGCGCCGGCTGCCATGCGAAGTTCGATCCGGTTGGTCTGGCGCTCGAGAACTTCGATGTGATGGGACGTTGGCGGACTCACTATCGCGGCACGGCGGAAGGGGAGCGAGTCGCCGGAATCGATCATACGGGGCACGACTTCGTCTATACGATCGCTGGTGCGGTGGATCCCGCGGGTAAACTGATCGATGGCCGGACGTTCCGCGACGGACGCGAATTGAAGGCCATCCTCGCATCGAATCCGCGCCAACTGGCTCGCAACTTTCTGCATCAACTCACGGTCTACGCGACGGGAACGCCGGTACGTTTTTCCGATCGCGCCGAAATCGACAAGCTGCTCGACGCCTGCGCGCCGCGCGGCTACCGCGCCCGCGATCTGCTGCATGCGCTGATCGGCA
>VFZQ01000669.1 GCA_016871135.1 Acidobacteriota bacterium
TAGCCGACGGGCAAGTCGGAGTGAGCAGATTTGTTACTTCGGACTCGCGCGGCAACAGCGCTCGCCACGCCACTCCGAATGGCCCCCACTCTTCGCCGCCAAACACGAAGCCTTCGTTGTATACCGCGCCATCGCGCACGATCCGCCGCACGTGATGCACGTCAGGCGGCCAGTAGGCCACCGCGACAGGGTCTTCCACCGGCGTGGCGTTAATGCGGCGCGTATGGTCTTCGGTGAGCACGAAGTCGCTCTTCATCCGGCGGCCATCGCGCACATAGAGTTGCCGCGGCCAATTTCCATTGTCTTTGAACTCGTCGGCACACAAACCCCATTGCCGCCACTGCGCGCGGATGGACACTGGAACAGCCGGGTCGTTCGATAGAAACCACAATAGGCCCTCGGAAAAATTCCGATGAAACTGGAGGATCGCCGCGCGCGCTTGCGGCGTTGCGTTGGGCCAGGCGTGATTGGTTCCGTAGAGGTTGAGCGAAAGATCATGCCAGCTCCCCATATCCGTCTTGCCGTTCGGCAGATTCGCCGTCGGTTGCCACAGCTTGCCCCCCGCAGCGATGTAGCGGAGATAGATCTCGTAGTTGGCGCGATCGAAATCGGCTGGCTTCGCGAACGGCGCCCGATTGTCGGCATTCTTCGTCAGACACAACCGGAAGCAAAATCCTTGAATGCGGTTATCCGCCGCGCCTTCTTCGCCGAGCGTCTCGTCTTGTATCGTCGCGATAAGTCCGCTTTTTGGATCACCCGGAGTCTTGTACGGATCGACGCGCACTTCGAACTGGCGGTACGTGTTCGTGTGACGTATGCCGTTGCGCGTTTCGTTGTATTCGCGATTCGTTTCTCGGCCTACGACAGTTCGCACCCCGGCCATGGCGAGTAGGTCTCCTTCAATCGTCGCGTCGATGTACTGTGCGCACGTAAAGCTGGCGCGGTTTGTGACTATCGACCGGATTTGTGCGCCCCGCTTGTCGACGCGAATCAGCGTCTGCTCACGCTGCGGTGCCACATGAGACTCGCGCAGCCACGCTTCGATCACAGCTTCCGCGACCTTCGACTCGAATTTGTAAACGGGTTCTTGTTTGCCGTAAGCCTTGCCGATCCGCCGGTAGAAATCGAGCGCGAGTCCGCCCAGCGCATGATCGTTTCGAAACCAGTGATTGTTGATGTCGGAACTTCCCAGTCCTTCCACCGACATGCCGCCGACGTGTTTCTCGGGAGCAATCCACGCAACGCTGCGGCCCGCGCGCGCAACGGTAATCGCCGCGGTAAGGCCGGCCGAGGTCCCGCCGTAGATGCAAACGTCGGCGTCGATGGCGAACGCCGGAATCGCCAACAGCAGCCACGCAAATCGCATGTTTCCACGCTACCATTGGCCAATGCCGGTCCTCTATTGGGCGCTCATCGCCGCGGTGGCGATCGTCGTCTTTTTCCGCAAGGCGCGGTTCCACTACGAACGGATTCCGAAGCTGCCTTATGAGCCGGGATTGGACGATCCGGCCGAGGGCGAGTGGGTCGTCGAAGCGCCGCCGAATGTGACGCTGGCACGCGTATTGTTGCCTTCCGCCGTCGAATATGCCGAGACCGAGAAGCTGGATCGGCTCGCGCTCTTGCTCAAGAACGAGCCCGTAAGCTTTCTCGACAAGATCGTCGCGCCCTATGCCGCTGCCCTTGCGTTCGCCGGCCTGCGTTCCGGCGAGCCCCCCTACACCGACGTCGTCGTAAAGCGCGCGCGCGGGGGAACACGCAGCCGCGTGCTTCGCGCCGAACATATGGGGACGATCTCGGGTCGCCCGCCATTCTTGCTGGCCTACATGAAGGCCGGCGTGATGTCGACGGTCGTGATTGGGTTCGCGGGGCTGTTGTTCGCGATGTGGCTGCCGCTACTCGCGTTGATGATTTACACCGGACTCTATCGACATGCGGCGCTCTTCGGACTGTTGCCCATCGTGGTGTTGTTTCCCTGGTATCGCAGCGCCGTCGGATTGTTCGCGCCATTCGCCATATATCTGGTCGTGAAATCGCCGTCCGAAAACGGCGTATCATAACGATGATGTTCACTCGTACATTGATCTTCGCGGCCCTTGCGGCCTCTCTTGTATTCGCCCAGCGCCCCCAGCGTCCGAAGCTTCCCGGCGAGGATTGGGTATTGCTGTTCAACGGCAAGGATCTCAAGGGCTGGACCGAGATCGGTAAAGAAAAGTGGGTCGTCGAAAACGGCACGATTCACGGCCAGGCGATTTCGAAGGAATACGGCTACTTGAAGACCGAGAAAAACTACAAGGACTTCCACCTCTCGCTCAAGTTCAAGTGCGAAGGCGACGGTAATAGCGGCGTCTTCTTTCACTCCGAGTTCAAGCCGGGCACACCGACCATCACGCAGGGGCTGCAGTTTGAAATCGACTGCCGCATTGGCCAGCACACCGGCGGACTGTACGGCGATGGCCGTGCGTGGATCGTTTGGCCCGCGCCGGAAAACGAAACCGTCGTTCGCCACAACGAGTGGAACGAATACTTGTTAAAGGTCGAAGGGAATCGCTACTACTCGCGGCTGAACGGCGTCGTGATGGTCGATTTCACCGATCCAAATCCGAAGAGTTTCGACGGCGGTATTTCCTTGCAGCTGCACTCCGGTGGCGAGGGCAACATGCGCTTCAAGGACATCATGATCCGCGATCTCACCAAGCGCGACGAACCAGCGAAGTAGTTAGCGCGCGGCCGCCGAACGCTCTACTTCTGGATGGGATCGGCGATCCACAGATTCGCCCTCATCTCCTGCAACGTGAAATAGACGGCGTCTTTCGTCACGCATCTTACCGAGAATGTCGGCCGGTCCGATTCCGCGAACTGCTTTACAACGAACGGATCGCCCAACGGCTTCCTTGTTTTCGAATGCAGTTGGCGTGCCCACAACGTGTTGTCGATCTGATAGTAGATTACGTCCCCTTCGGGCGGCCAAAACGCGCCAAGCATGGATCCGGTTGTCGTCGCGAGCAGCGTCCGCGTTTCCCGTTTTCCCTTGCTCTCGACAGGAAAGAGATAGTAGCCTCGGGGCCCTTCGCCGGGAAAAGCTCCGACGTCCCAACGTCCGTCCGGTGAAATGTTAAGACCGAGCCAGTAAGGGACCTCCTCCTTCTTCCTGGTGGCGACTTCCGCCGTCGCGAAGCGGCGGGGAACACCTTATTGGTAAAGCACCTTCTTGCCGTCGGGGCTCCAGTTGGAGACGACGCCGCACTTCTCACAAACAAGTGTCTCCTCGCCGCCTTCAAACGGGATGGTGTAGAGATCGGAAGCTTGGCGCGCATAGAGAACGCGGCTGCCGTCGGGGGAAATGAGCGCGCGAAATTCGTCTTCCCGGCTAAACGTTAGTTGCCTGTCCTGACCGGTTTCAAGGTCGCGAACCCAGATGTCGGAGTCGCCGTTCCTGTTGGAAACGTAGGCCATTCGTTTGCCG
>VFZQ01000670.1 GCA_016871135.1 Acidobacteriota bacterium
ACGTCACGGCATCGACGGAGTCGAGCGCGAGCGCGGCCTTCGCGCGCGTGTCCTGATCGAGCAGCGGACGGTTCGGGCCTTTGTAGCGAGCGACGCTCGAATCGGTGTTGAGCGCAAGGATGAGCACGTCGCCCATGGAGCGGCATTGTTCGAGGAGGCGAATGTGGCCCGGGTGGAGAAGATCGTAGCAACCGTTCGTAAACACGACGGTCTTTCCTTCGCGCTTCCACTCGGCGCGTGCGGCGGCCAGATCTGGCCGGCTGTAGACGGCAGGCATTTTTCTTATTGTCGCCTGAGTTGGAGGAATCGCGCGGCGAGTTCCCACATCTCGTCGATCACCTCAGTAAGCTCGTGGCCCGCGTCGAACACATGCAGTTCGACGTTAGGGTGCGATGCGGCGAAGGACTCGGAAAACTTCACGGGCACAACGGGGTCGTTACTGCCGTGAAAGATGAGCGCGGGCTGCGTGAAGTTTGGCTCCGCGTCCCAATTCGCGGCGTCCTCGGCGAGTTGCCAACCAACGTTGCGCTCTTTTTGGTCGGCGTAGTGAAAGACGCTTAAGACACCGATTTCGCGCCACGCGGAAAATTTTTCTTCACCGAGCATCAGCGGCCAACGCGAGTGAAAATGGAACGCCGGGGCGAGAAGGACGAGCCGTTCGACCTCTTCCGGATGCTTCGCGGCGTACAGCGCGGCCAGGTATCCGCCCATGCTGGAGCCGATCAATGTGACCGGCCCGCCGGCGGCTTCGCGCCGCAAAATGGCGTATTGGCCGGAGATTGTGAGGTGTTCGAAGTCGCCGCCGTCTAGCGCCGGGACCGAGACTTCGGCGCCGGCGGAGGCGAGTCGAGAGGCAAAAAACTGTGCTTTGCGCGACGCGGGGCTCGACGCAAAACCGTGAAGATAGATGATTCGCAAACTCTGTTTCCTTCATCCAATCATCGTGTAGGCCCGGAGGCCGACTTGCGGTAGTGGCGATGGTATGGCTAGGATAGGGAAGTTTGAAGGAGACAAAAACAACAACATGTCCGTTGAAGCCAAAGTAAAGCAGATTATCGTCGAGCAGTTGGGTGTCGACGAGGCCCAGGTAGATGGGACCGCTGCTTTTATCGAGGATCTGGGCGCCGACTCGCTCGATCTCGTTGAACTCGTTATGGCCTTTGAAGAGGCCTTCGACCTGAGCATCCCCGACGAAGATTCCGAAAAAATCAAGACCGTCAAAGATGCCATCGATTACATTGAAGCCAAAGGCGCCAAGAAAGCCTAGGCGGTAAACGGCAGGTCCGCCGTGCCAACCGGCGCGCGGGGAGAGAGCTTTGTCTGAAATACAAAAACGCAGAGTCGTAGTCACTGGCGTTGGACTCATGTCCTGCCTTGGCACGAGCACAGCAGAGACGTGGCAGGGACTCCTGGCTGGGCGCAGCGGCATCGCGCCCATCGAACTCTTCGACACGACCGATTTCGCTTGCCGGTTCGCCGGTGAAGTGAAAAATTTCGATCCATCGAAATGGATCGAGAAAAAGGAAGTGAAGAAGCTCGGGCGATTCATGATGTTCGCCATCGCGGCGGCCGATGAGGCCCTGGCGATGTCGGGACTGAAGATCGACGAGTCGAACGCGGAAGAAATCGGCGTCTACGTCGGTAGCGGCATTGGCGGGTTCGAGGTGATTGAACGCGAACACAAGAAGCTGCTCGAAGGCGGACCGTCGAAAATTTCGACGTTCTTCATTCCTGCGACGATTGTCAATCTCGCCAGCGGGCATATCTCGATCCGCACGGGCGCCAAGGGGCCGAACTCGGCGGTTGCGACGGCCTGCACAACGGGCTCGCACGCAATCGGCGATTCGTTCAAGATCATTCAACGCGGCGATGCCGTGGCGATGATCTGCGGCGGTGCGGAGGCGGCGATCACTCCGCTTTCCGTGGGCGGATTCGCGGCGCTCCGCGCGCTGTCGACCCGCAACGATGAGCCGCAACGCGCGTCGAGGCCGTGGGATAAAGACCGCGATGGCTTTGTCATTGGTGAAGGCGCCGGTGTTTTGATGCTGGAAGAGTATGAGTTCGCCAAGCAGCGAGGCGCGACGATTCTGGCGGAAGTGGTCGGCTACGGCATGAGCGGCGATGCGTTTCACATGACCGCGCCGTCGGAAGACGGCGACGGGCCGTATCGCGTGATGCGCAATGCGCTGCGGGATGCGAAGCTGGAGCCGTCGCAGGTCGATTATTTGAATGCGCACGCGACTTCGACCGGTCTTGGCGACAAGATCGAAACGTTTGCTATGAAGCGTGCTTTCGGCGATCACGCCTACAAACTCGCGATCAGTTCGACGAAGTCGATGACCGGGCATTTGCTCGGCGGCGCCGGCGGCCTGGAAGCTGGCGTAACGGTGCTGGCGATCCGCGATCAAATCGCGCCGCCGACGATCAACTACGAAACGCCCGATCCGGATTGTGATCTCGATTACATTCCGAACAAGGCGCGTCCAATGAAGATCGAATACGCGCTGTCGAATTCGTTCGGCTTCGGCGGGACCAACGGATCGCTGCTGTTTCGCAAGCCAACGGTATGAAGATACTAGTGGCTCTGAAGCAGGTGCCGTCGCGTGATTCGGCACTGCGGTTGAACGCCACGGCGTCGTGGATCGACGATGCGGATTTGACCTACGAAATCAACGAGCCGGACGCGTACGCCCTTGAGGCGGCGCTGCAGTTGAAGGAGCAGCACGGCGGTGAAGTTGTCGTGTTGTGCGCGGGACCGGAAGGCGCGGCATCGTCGGTGCGAGAAGCGCTGGCCAAGGGTGCTGATCGCGCGATTCATGTTCAGCAGGATGGTTTGGAGGCGCTCGACACGTTGGCGCTGTCGGCGCTGCTCGCCAGCGTCGCCCGCGAAGAATCGCCCGATCTGATTCTGACCGGTTTGCAGTCCGATGACTTGGGCAGTGGCCAGACCGGAGTCGTAATGGCTGAGTTGATGGGGCTGCCGCACGGCACGATCGTGATGGCGATCGAGAAACTCGACGGCGCGATCCGCGTCAAACGCGAGCTGGAGGACGGCTGGTTCCAGTACGTCACGCTGCCGCTGCCGGCCGTACTGACGATTCAGAGCGGCATCAACAAACTGCGCTACGCCACGCTGATGGGCATCAAGAAGGCCAAAACAAAAGAGCTGCGTGTTGTATCAGCGACGGCGCCCGCCTCGCAGGTGCTCTGCACAAAAGTGTTTCTGCCATCGCGGGCCAAGCAGACGCAGATCATCGAAGGCGACGCGCGTACGGCCGCCGCGGCGCTGGCTGAGAAATTGAAGTTCGAGGTGCGGGTCATATGAGCGTCCTCGTCTTTCTCGAACAAAACGACGGCAAGTTTCATCGCATGAGCTGGGAGGCGTTGGCGGCTGCGTCCGAACTCGGCGGCTCCGTCTACGGCGTGACAATCGGAGATGTCGGCGAAGCCGCGTCGAAGCCG
>VFZQ01000671.1 GCA_016871135.1 Acidobacteriota bacterium
TTGGCGGAACGTCTTCTAACCCTACCAGGACCTTGCCTCTCTTCTTTCAGAGCCTAATTTGGACAGGCGTGGTCAACCCCTGATCGGTGAGCACTTTGCAGAAGACCCAATTCACACTGCCGACGTTGACGGTGAACGTCTTCAGCCCCGTGATCTTCAAGTGCAACGGCTTCGACTTCTCATGCGCCGATTGCGCCAGCGCGGCAACCGAAGAAAGCAGAAACGAGCGGCGGTTCATAGCAGTGCCATTCTATCGCTTTAACATGGAAGAATGAGTTTCCTGGACAATCTGGAAAATTCCCTAAACCAGCTCGAACGCGGCAACGACAAAGAAGCCGAGCGCGAAGACCGCAAACGCCGCGAAGCCGAACTCGCCGCCGAGCGATCAATCGCACCGCTCGCCGAGCAGCTGAAGAAGTCCCCCTTCACCAACGCACTGCTGACCGAATGCATGACGATCGGCCACAAACAGCGCACCCGCGTCGGCATGGCCTGGATCGGCACGACACTCCGTTTGGACGCCAAGGAAAAGCGCCTCGAACTCCGCCCAACCGCCGAAGGAATCCTCGCCGTGTTCCACATCGACGGCGCCGAAACCTCGCGCGAACCGGTCGACCTCAACGCCAACGCCGCCGCCCTCGCCGCCAAGTGGCTCGGCAGTTAAACTGGGCGCATGAAGGCCACGCTACAAGTCGTCCTGGAACCGAGGTTAGTCGCCAAGACCGAGACTACGGCGAAGCGAAAGAAGCTCCGAAACGTCGCGGCTGTCCGGAGTGCGGTCGATGCTCATTTACGACGACTGGATCTCGAGCGCCGCATTGAGAGAGAAATACAATCGTATCTCGCGATACCGCAAGACGTGGAAGAAGTTCTGACCTGGGAGCCGTACCTCGCATGGCCCGAAGACTAAATCGCGGCGATGTTCATCTGTACAATTTTGCGCCGCCCGACAAACAGCGGCCCGTCGTCATCCTTACATTCGACGAGATCATTCCGTTCATGACGTACGTCACTGTCGCACCGATTTCATCCAAAGTCCGCGACTCCGATGGCGAAGTGCGCCGCGGCATCGACGATGGAATGAAAGATGTGTGCGCCGTCAAACTACATAGCATCACGACTGTTCAACAGCAAACGATCGGCCCCCGCTTCGGCAGCCTCTCGGCATCGCGCATGGCAGAAATCTGCCGCGCCATTCGCTTCGCTCTCGGCTGCCATCAACCGTGAGAAAATAAGCGCGATGGCCAAAGCAGCAACGCCCCGCAAGAAGGTCGCCCGCAAGCGCTACACATTCGAGATAGGCTCCAAGCTCCTAGCCGAACTCGACAAAGCCTGCAAGCTCCATCGCCTGAGCCGCTCCAGAATCGTCGCGGACGCACTCCAAAGCTTCTGCGACAGTGTCGAAAAAGAAGAGCGCCGCAAGGCCTGACTACATCCGCACCACGCGTACCTCAAACCGCTCCGGCGGCAAGGCAGCCAACGGGTCCGGCGTCATTCCCGCCCAAGTCGCAAACGCCGTCGTCGCAATCGACTGGTTCAGATAAACCAGAAACTGATCCGAGCAACACGCCAACGGCGGCAGATGCCGGAACGCCAACCGCAGCCCCAGCGCCTTCGTCAAATCGACATCGCCCAGATCAACGTGTTTGTCCTCAAGCAGCGTAATAAACGAAGTGCGTCCGGCATGCGGCCACACATCGGGCCGCAGCAACCCGCGCAGCGATGCATTCAACTCAAACGTCGTCTCACACTGCCGCACCCACTCAAGCACCGCATCGCCCCATCGCCAATGCGTCCGCAGCCCAAGGTATTGCTCGCTGAATTGCACCGCGAGATCGTACCGCCGCCGGTCGAGATCGATGTCGTCGACCACCGGAATAATCTCGTCGGTCGCGACAATCTCCTCGGCCATCGACAACACCTTCTCCAGCCTCTTCGGCCCCGGCGTCGTCTCCGAGATCAGCAGCGGAGGCAGTTCATGCGTCCTATCACCCGCGATCTCAACGTAGCGCTTACTTCCTATGATGTCCATGGAACACCTCGCTAGCGCACTTATCGGCAATCCGCCGACAGAGCTTTAAGCTCCTGCCCTTAGGACGCACACGCCGCCATTCCGTTACAGCGCTATTCTGAATCGTATGGCTTACCGGCCAACTCGCCGCGACCTCGTGGCACTCGCACTCACAATGAACGCCGCCGAATCCCCCGCCCCCATTGCCGCACGCAAGCCCAAGAAGATCACGCAGCACGGCGAAACACGCACCGACGACTACTTCTGGCTGCGCGAAAAAACCAACCCTGAAGTCCTCGCCTACCTCGAAGCCGAAAATAAATACTTCGAAGGCGTCATGCAACCCGTCGCCGCGCTCAAGGAAACACTCTACAAAGAGATCGTCGGCCGCGTCCAGGAAACAGACCTCTCCGTCCCCGAGCGCAAGGACGATTACTACTACTACACCCGCATCGAGAAGGGCCAGAACTACCTGCTCTACTGCCGCAAGTACGAAACGCTCGATGGCAAAGAAGAACTCCTCCTCGACGGAAACGAACTGGCAAAGGGTCATAAATATTTCCGCCTCGGCAACTACGCCGTCAGTCCCAACCACGCGCTGCTGGCCTATTCGATCGACACCGAAGGTGACGAGGTCTACATCACCCACTTCAAGGATCTGAAGACCGGCGCGGTACTCCCCGATAAGATCCCCAACGTCTACTACGGTATCGTTTGGGCCAACGACAACAAGACTCTTTTCTATACCACGCTCGACGCCGCCAAGCGCCCCTACCGCGTTCACCGCCACACCCTCGGAACGCCGACGAATACCGACACGGTCGTCTTCGAAGAAACGGACGAACGCTTCTACGTCGAACTCCGTAAAACACGCGACGCCAAATTTGTTTTAATCGCTTCCGACAGCAAGATGACCTCCGAGGTCTTCTATCTCGACGCCTCCACGCCCAACGCGGAGTTCAAATCCGTCGCCGGACGCCGCCAGGGCGTCGAATATACCGTCCATCACCACGCGGGCGATTTCCTCATCCTCAACAACCACAACGCCGCCAACTTCAAAGTCAGCGCCGCCAAGGTCGGCGACAGCGAATGGCGCGACATCATCCCGCACCGCTCCGATGTCTACATCGAGCAAATCGCCGAATACAAAGACTGGTTCACGCTCACCGAACGCGAAAACGGGCTTCGCCGCCTGCATGTACGCAAATGGAACGGCGGCGACGATCACATCGTCGCCATGCCCGAACCCGCCTACGCCCTGCAACCCACCGGCAATCCCAACTACGACGCCAAGACCGTCCGCTTCACCTATCAATCTCTCGTCACGCCGTCCTCGGTCTACGACTACGAACTTTCCACGCGCCAGCGCACGCTCCGCAAGCAACAGCAAATCCCCAGCGGCTACGACGCCTCGCAATACACAAGCGAACGCCACTTCGCCAAAGCCGCCG
>VFZQ01000672.1 GCA_016871135.1 Acidobacteriota bacterium
AGTATCTCGATCAGTACGTCATTGGGCAGGACGCCACCAAGAAGAAGCTCGCTGTCGCCGTCTACAACCACTACAAGCGCGTGCAGATGAACAAGCAACGCGGCGCCGACGTCGAGCTGGCGAAGTCGAACATCCTGCTTATCGGACCTACGGGAACAGGCAAGACGCTGCTCGCGCAGACTCTGGCCCGCGTGCTCGATGTGCCATTCGCCATTGTCGACGCAACGACGCTGACCGAAGCCGGCTATGTCGGCGAGGACGTCGAGAACATCATCCTCCGTCTCTTGCAGAATGCCGACTGGGACGTGCAGCGCTGCCAGCAGGGCATCATCTACATCGACGAAATCGACAAGATTGGACGCAAGGACGAGAACCCGTCGATCACGCGTGACGTCTCGGGCGAAGGCGTGCAGCAAGCGCTGCTCAAGATCCTCGAAGGTACGGTGGCCAACGTTCCTCCGCAAGGTGGCCGTAAACATCCGCACCAGGAGTTCACGCCGGTCGATACGACCAACATCCTGTTCATTCTGGGCGGCGCGTTTGTCGGTTTGGACAAGATCGTCGAACGCCGTATCGGCCGCCGGTCGATCGGCTTCAGCGAGAACGAGTCTCGCGACAACACCGTGCCGCTGCGTCCTCCGAACCGCCGCGACGAGGCGCTTCTCAGCCAGGTGCAGCCGTACGATCTCATCCGCTACGGTTTCATTCCGGAGTTCATTGGCCGCATGCCGGTCGTGGGCGTGCTCGACGATCTCGATAAAGACGCCCTGATGCAAATCCTGTCGAAGCCGAAGAACGCGGTTATCAAGCAGTATCAGCGGCTGTTCGAATTTGAAAACGTCCGCTTGAAATTTTCCGACGACGCGTTGGATGCCATCGCCGGCCTGGCGATGGAGCGCAAAGTCGGCGCGCGCGGGCTGCGCATGATCCTCGAAGAGTTGATGTTGGACCTGATGTACATCCTGCCATCGAACAAAAAGATTCGCGAGTTCCTTGTCACCAAGGAGATGGTCCTCTCGCAAAAGATCAACCTTGCATTGTTGGAGAAGGCGGGCTAACGAATACAAATGAGCACCAGAGAACGTACAGAATCCCGGCGTTTGCCGATGATGCCGATCCGCGATGTCGTCATCTTCCCCCACATGATGACGCCGTTCGTAGTCGGCCGCGACTCGTCGGTTCGCGCGCTCGAAGAAGCGCTGGCATCCGATAAGAAGATCTTCCTGGCGACGCAGCACGACGCCTCAATCGACGATCCCCGTCCTGATGAGATTTTCTCGACCGGCACGATCGCCAACATCGTCCAGAGCTTGAAGCTGAGCGACGGCAACATCAAAGTCCTCGTTGAAGGCTTGGAGCGAGCGAAAGTTGTCAGCGTCTCCGCCGACGAAGGATTTTTCCGCGCAACGGTCCGCACGTTTGCTTCGCGCATCGATAGCGGCGCGCCGCTCGAAGCGCTGACCAATCGCGTTACCACGTTGTTTGAGCAGTACGTCAAGCTCAGCCAGAATCTGAACTATGAGACGATGATCGCGGCCATCAAGGTCGACGATCCGGGCAAGCTGGCCGACACGGTCGGCGCGAATCTGCAACTGACGATAGAAGAAAAGCAGGAGATTCTGGAGATCTTCGATCCTATCGATCGTCTGTCGCGCATCGCCGATATGCTCGACATCGAGATCGAAAAACTCTCGGTCGACCGCTCGATCCAAGGCCGCGTGAAGCGCCAGATGGAGCGCGCGCAAAAAGAGTATTACCTCAACGAGAAGATCAAGGCGATCCAGAAGGAACTTGGCCGGGGCGAGAAGAGCGAGTACGACGATCTGAAGAAAAAGATCGACGCCGCCGGCATGCCGAAAGACACTCATGAGAAGGCGATCACCGAACTCAAGCGGCTCGAACAGATGCCGCCGATGTCGGCCGAATCGACGGTCAGCCGCAACTACATCGACTGGCTGCTCGCGGTGCCGTGGAAAAACAAAACGCGCGAGATCCGCGATCTGAAGTTCGCTCACGCCACGCTTGAGTCCGATCACTACGGCCTCGAAAAGATCAAAGAGCGCATCCTCGAATTTCTCGCCGTGCGCCGGCTGGTCAACAATCCGAAGGGTTCGATACTGTGTTTCGTCGGACCTCCGGGCGTGGGCAAAACCTCGCTGGGCCAGTCCATCGCCAAGGCCACGGGCCGCAAGTTCGTCCGGCTGTCGCTCGGCGGCGTGCGTGACGAAGCCGAGGTCCGCGGCCACCGACGCACCTACATCGGCGCGCTGCCTGGACAGATCATTCAGAGCATGAAGAAGGCCGGCACGAAAAATCCGGTGTTCATGCTCGACGAAATCGACAAGATGTCGACCGACTTCCGCGGCGATCCGTCGGCGGCGCTGCTTGAAGTGCTCGATCCGGCGCAGAACTACATGTTCCAGGATCATTACCTCGACGTCGAATACGATTTGAGCGAAGTGTTCTTCATTGCGACCGCGAACGTGTTGCACACGATTCCCGGCCCGCTACAGGACCGCATGGAAGTGATTCGCCTCTCCGGCTACACCGATCTCGAAAAGGCCGAAATCGCCAAGAAGTTCCTGATCCGGAAGCAGAAAGAAGCGACCGGGCTCGGCGACAAACAGATTGAGTTCACACCCGAAGGCCTGAGCTCGCTAATCCTCAACTACACGCGAGAATCGGGCGTCCGCAATCTCGAACGCGAGATCGGCAATGTTTGCCGCAAGGTGGCGCGCAAGGTGGTCGAAACTTCGACGGAAGAAAACGCCGAGGAGATCGCAAAGGGCGGGGAAGTGATTGAAGCGCCCGTCGCGGTTGCTGTCAAGACCAAGAAGAAATCGAAGAAAGCGGCGGCGGCCGAGGAGGCCGCGCCGGAGCCCAACGAAAAGATCGAAAGCAAGCTGCCTCCGGTGAGTGTCACGACGCAGACGTTGATCGAACTGCTCGGTCCACCGAAGTTCCGCGATACGACGTCGGACAAGAAGAACGAAGTCGGCGCGACGGTGGGCTTGGCCTGGACCGAGGTCGGCGGATCGATTCTGACGACCGAAGCGGCGATCATGGAAGGCCGGGGCAAGCTGACGACAACCGGCAAGCTGGGCGATGTGATGCAGGAGTCGGCGCAGGCGGCAATGAGCTACATCCGTTCGCGGTCGCACTCGCTTGGGTTGGCGCGGGACTTTTACCGCCACCTCGACATCCACCTGCATGTTCCCGAGGGCGCGATTCCGAAGGACGGCCCGTCGGCGGGCATTACGATCGCCACGTCAATCACGAGCGCGCTGACCGGCATTCCTGTGCGCGGCGACATTGCCATGACCGGTGAGATTACGGTTCGCGGCAAGGTGTTGCCCATCGGCGGACTGAAGGAAAAGATGTTGGCGGCGCATCGCAACGGCATTTACGAACTGGTTCTTTGCAAGGAGAACGAGCGGGACTTGCACGACATCCCC
>VFZQ01000673.1 GCA_016871135.1 Acidobacteriota bacterium
CGTCGGGAAGTTAGCCGCGTACGGGTCGAGATTGCCGCCCGTGAACTGCGCGTACGGCTCCTCGGTCAACGTACCGTTGAGGATTAACTTCTTCTCCGCGAATTTGATCTTATCGCCCGGTACGCCGATCACCCGCTTCACATACGGCAGGTTGATATTCAGCGGGTAGCGGAACACCACGACGTCGCCGCGCTTCACAACCTGATACGGCAGGATGTACTTCGTAATCGGTCCGGGCGGCGCATAGGGAACTTTGTCCACAATCAGGTGATCGCCCGTCATGATCGTCGATTCCATCGACGCCGTCGGCACAACGAACGGCTGCGCCACGGTCGACGTGAACCAGACAAGCAACACGATGTTAAACGCCCAGTCGGCGATCCAGTATCGCTCCGGGCCGGGTTTCGGTTTCTTTTCTTTGAGCCAGTTAAGCATTAGTCTTTCGATGGATAGCCCTTGATAAGCCGGAACGTCCGGCTCCAGCGGGTCTTCGAGAAAAAGTTCTTGCCAAGATCCATGACATGCTCCGCCGTCGGCGTCGACGACTGCAGCCGGTGCGTCGGAGCGTCATAGGACCAATAGATAATGAGCGGTTTGCCGATGATGTTCTCACGCGGCACAAATCCCCAGTAACGGGAATCAAGCGAACGGTCGCGGTTATCGCCAAGCGCGAAGTAGGCGTTGTCGGGAACCACGATTTCATTGTTTTTCGTATGGTTGGCGAGCATCGTCTTCGCGCCCGCCTCGACGCTTGTGTTCGGTTCGGACGGGAAGTTATCCCGGTACGAATCGAAGTAATCGTCTTTGTGGTACTTATACGGTTCTTCAATTTCCTTGCCGTTGCGATAGACCTTGCGGTTTTCGATCCGGATGCGGTCGCCCGGAATTCCGATCACCCGTTTCACGAACGTGAACTTGATATCGGTCGGCCAGCGGAAGACGATGATATCGCCGCGCTTGATATCGCTGTACGGTAGGATGTACTTACTAATGCTCCCGCCCGGCGCGTAGGCCAACTTATCGACCAGTAAGTGATCGCCGATCAGAAGCGAGTCTTCCATCGATCCGGTCGGAATCACGAACGCCTGCACCAGAGTTGTCGTGCCGAACAGCAGCAGGAGAGCGGTCACGGTCCATTCGGCCAGCGCGCTGCGGTGGCCGTCGGTGCTTGCTCCCGACGCTAGTACGTCTTTGATGACGTTCGAGGCATCGGCTTCCGGCAACGAAGTGGATGTGGACACGGTTCTCCTTTCTTGAGTGTACTAATCGAACAGCCAGTGACGAAGGTAACGGAATAGCTCGATCAAAGCGATTAAGATATTTACCGTCCCTAAGCCAGATACGGCGCCGCGGATCCAGGGGTTCACCCAGACATCGTGCCAGGCCGGCTGAAGTGTCGCGAAGTAGTTTTGATCCCAGCCATCCATCCAGGGATAGACCAGCAGGAACGCGCCCAACTCGAAACAAAGCACGATCCACGCCAGCCCGGAGAACATCGCCATCCAGGACCGGCTTTGCCCCATCATCGGCGGCGCCTCCGCGGGCAGTTGCCCGGAAGGCTGCTGCTCGACGAAGGGCGGCGGCGCCGGCGCCAGTTCCGGCGTTTTCCGCCATCCCGCCTGCGACGGCGGCTGATCGGCCTTGCCCGGCTCGGCCGGGTTGTACCAGCCGGCTTGGACTTCGGTCACCGGTGGCGGCGAAGCCTCCGGCGATTCAGGCGCGGCTTGGGCGGGCTCCGCCGGGGCAGGTTCGGGGTTGCGGAATGGGTTCTCGCTCACCGGCCGGCCTCCTTGAAGAGGCTCGGCTGGAGCAGGTTTCGAACCGGCGCGAAGGTCTTGCGATGTTCGGGCGTGGGGCCTAACTTGCTGAGAGCGGCCAAGTGGTCCGGTGCGCCGTAGCCCTTGTTTTTGGCGAAACCGTATCCCGGGTAGGTAACGTCCAACTCTTTGAGCTGCGTGTCTCTTGCCGTCTTGGCCAGGATCGAAGCCGCGGCAATCGACCGGCAGCGGGCATCACCTTTGATCAGCGCTTCCTGCGGCAGCGGAAGATCGACCGTTGTCGCGTCGACCAGCAGGTAGTCGGCCGTGACCGGCAGCGATTCGACGGCCCGCTTCATGGCCAGACGCGAGGCCTGCAGGATGTTGATACGGTCGATCTCGGCGGCCGAGGCGGAAGCGACGGCCCAGGCCAGTGCGCGATCACGGATCTTCGGCGCCAGCGCCTCGCGAGTCTCCTCGTCGAGTTGCTTGGAGTCGTTAAGACCTTGGATCGGCTTGTCCGGATCGAGAATCACGGCGGCGGCATAGACGGGGCCGAACAAACAACCCCGGCCCGCTTCATCGACGCCGGCGATGGCGGCAAAGCCCGCACTTCGGGCTTGCCGCTCGAAGGCGGATGTACAGCGGAGCTTTCCAGTCGCCGCCGGCAAGCGTGATTACTCGCGTTCGCGGAGACGGGCGGCCTTGCCACGAAGGCCACGGAGATAGTAGAGCTTGGCGCGGCGAACCTGACCGGTGCGCACGACCTCGATCTTATCGACGACCGGAGCGTTGAGCGGGAAGATGCGCTCGACGCCGGTGGAGAAGCTCATTTTGCGGACGGTGATGGTCTCGCTGATCCCCTTGTTCTTGCGGGCGATGAGAGTGCCTTCGAAGATCTGGATGCGTTCCTTATCGCCTTCCTTGATCTTGACGTGCACTTTCAGCGTGTCGCCGATGCGGAGGTCGGGCAGATCGGTGCGGATCTGCGGGGTTTCGACTCTGGTGAGGGCTGCGTGTTGCATGTTCGTGTTCCTCTTCTTGCGTTGAATTAGATCTTTGGGAGCAAATCGGGCCGGTTGCGGGCCGTTTTTGCCAGCGCCGCCGAGCGACGCCATTTCCGAATTTCTTCGTGATTACCACCGAGCAGAACTTCGGGAACGGTGTGTCCCCGGAAATCCGCCGGGCGGGTAAATTGTGGACAATCGAGCAGTTCGCCGCTGAAAGATTCGTTTTCGCTGGAAGCCTCGTTGCCGAGGACGCCGGGTACGAGCCTTGCGACCGCGTCGATGATGAGCGCGGCGCCAAGCTCGCCGCCGCTCAAAACAAAATCGCCAATGGAAACTTCGTCGTCAACCAGATGTTCCGCAACCCGTTCGTCGACTCCTTCGTATCTGCCGCAGATGAGCAGGATTTCGTCGAGCTCGCTCCACCGGCGCGCCGTTGCCTGATTGAACAGACGGCCCTGCGCCGAGAGAAGAGCGATCTTCTTATTGTCGCTCTTTTCAGGATCTCGCGCACAAAGGACTCGCTCCGGCTCGGCCGCCGAGCCGGAGCGGCCTGTGCGCTTGTCAGGCAGTATTGTTTGCGCCGCTAGAAAGATGGGTTCTGGTTTCATGAGCATGCCTTCGCCGCCCCCGAAGGGCCGGTCGTCGACGGAGCGGTGGCGGTCGAAAGTCCACTGCCGCAGGTCGTGG
>VFZQ01000674.1 GCA_016871135.1 Acidobacteriota bacterium
ATGGGCCGCCAACTGTGTCTAAACTTTTGTCTCACGGTTGGGGACAAGCTCACACTGCCAGACGACTTCGCCGCCGTCGACGCCGACCGGCTTTACTTCGAAAATAGACTCGGACCACATTCCTGTGTCCGGGAAAGTCCCCGGTTTGCGGCCCGCGGCGATCGCCTCTTCCGCAGTATGGAATCGCCAAGCGAGAATTAAGACATTTCCATTTGGTAGTCCCTCTATGTCGTGATACTGCAGATATCTTTCGTCCGGTATTATGTAACTCTAGAGAAGGTCGCCGTTCCAGTTTCTTTTCTCAACCTGACCTCCAGCACCGCTTCCGTTCCGGAATACGGAAGAAGTGACTACTCCCGAACGGAGGATCGTTCCGTCTGGCAGAAGTTTCACAGCGAGCCCGGCCGGATTGGTCCCGGGCCACGTGTGTACGACGCCTCCGTCGTTACGCAGTAAGTGGGACTCTGTGGACGCCGACGGGGCGATGAATACGTATCCCGATGAGAGCTTTTCCGAATTATCGCTGACAACTACCTGGGCCCAGGATGTTACCGACCAAGCTGTCGACAGAATGAGTACGAGTATATGTCGCATCTATCTGTATATAAACGCGAGAGCCCGCAAAAGGTTACGCTTATTGCGAATCGTCGCAAAGTATCCGTTTGTTGCAGAACGATTACGCTCGTGCGCGGACGAAAGCGCTGAAGATCTTGCCATCGACAGCGCCGGGAACATCGCCTAGAAATTGTTTGGCGTCCTCGGCGGTGTAGATGCGCGTCGGTTCTAGAGAGATATCGTTGAAACCGGCAGCCGACAGTTTGGCGGTGTAGTCGGATTCGGTCAGCGCTCCCGCGATGCAACCGGCCCAGAGCAGCATCGATTCGCGGATTTCGGCGGGGATGCCTTCCTTGGTGACGACATCGGAAACAGCAAACCGGCCGCCGGGTCTCAGCACGCGTTTCGCTTCGCGGAAGACCTTGTCTTTGTCGGCGCTGAGATTGATGACGCAGTTGGAGATGATGACGTCGACCGAGTTGTCGGGAAGGGGAATCGATTCAATTTCACCTTTAAGAAACGTCACGTTCTCCAGGCCGGACTTTTGTTTGTTCTCGTGGGCGAGGGCGAGCATCTCGTCGGTCATGTCGAGACCGAAAGCGAAGCCTGTTGGGCCGACACGGCGGGCGCTGAGCAGCACGTCGATACCGCCGCCGGAACCGAGGTCGAGGACGATTTCGCCGGGCTTCAGTTCGGCCAGCGCGGTGGGATTGCCGCAGCCGAAGGAGGCGAGAATGGCTTCTTCCGGGAGGGTTGCGATTTGCGAAGCGTCGTAGAGGCCGGAAGAGACGGGGTCGCCGCAGCAGTTCTTGCCTTCGCCTTTGATGGCTTCGGTGACGGCGGCGGCGTACCTGGAACGGACTGTCTCCTTGATAGAGACGGGTTTATCGGAACAGCAAGTTGGAGCACAGCAAGACGTTGTTGTCATGATTCGATAGTAGTAGAAATACAGAATCTGGTCAAGAGATATTTCGATAAATATCGAAACAGGCTCGTCGTACACTGGAGGTCTGTGATTGGCGGCCAGTTTTTGCGGAACCTCGTCGAACGGCGGAACCTGCTGTTCCAGCTCTCGATGCGCGATTTCAAGCAGCGGTATGTCGGGTCGGCGGCGGGCTGGCTGTGGGGTGTGGTGCACCCGCTGGTGATGCTGGCGAGTTGGACGTTTGTGTTTCAGTACTGCCTGAAGTCAGAGATGCCGGAAGGCGCGCCGACGCGGAATTATACGATTTACCTGCTCTCGGGCTATCTGCCGTGGATGCTTTTTCAGGAGACGGTGTTGCGATCGGCGACCTCGGTGACCGAGCATTCCAATTTAGTGACGAAGACGCTGTTTCCATCCGAGATGCTGCCGATCAGTGTGTTCTTCTCGTCGTTGGTGAATCACCTCATCGGGCTCGGCTTGGCTCTGGTCGCCATTTACATCGTGCAGGACTCGGTAAGTCCGTTTTTCGCCGCGCTTCCGCTGTACATGCTGCTTATTGGCTTGCTGGGCGTAGGGCTCGGATGGATTTTCGCGAGCCTGCAAGTCTATCTGCGGGACACCGCGCAGATTGTGGCGGTGGTGGTGACGTTCTGGTTTTGGATGACGCCGATTTTCATCACCGAAGACAAGATTCCGGAAAGCATGCGCTTCCTGCTGCAGGGTAATCCGATGTCGTACTTCGTGCGCGCCTATCGCGACCGGCTGTTAACGGCCGCGTGGCCGGACCCTATGGAGATCGCAATCATGGCGGCGTGGAGCGTGAGCATATTCTTCGCCGGTGGAATGATCTTCCGGCATTTGAAGCGTGGATTCGCCGACGTGCTGTAACGGTGGCCGCTATCGAAACAACGCCTGTGTAGGATTGGCGTCTACCCCGTCGACTCGCAGCCGGATCGCCGCCTGCCCGCGGCCCGCCAAGCCGCGAGGAATCGCGACGTGGATGCGGTCGACGCCCTGGCGATCGGGATCGGGTTCGGCCAACAGTACGGATGCGTTGTCCCCGCCGATTGTACATTCGACCGTCTCAAGAGCCGATCGGTTCCGAATGCCGGTTCCGTACAACTCGAGGATCGCGCGGCCGCCCGGCGGCCCGAGATCGATCGGGGCGGGTCGACAGGCGCCATCTTCGCCGCATGCGGCGACCGGCGCGGTGGAGACGGACCCATCGGCATGTTCCACTCGTACGTTCGCCGCCGGAACGTCCGATCCGTTTCCGGCGGTGAAGATTCCTGGAGCGACTTTATCGATTCGCACGCGCCCATACGCCATTGAACCGTCGTCGCGCTCGACAGCGAGCGTCGCGGGCCCGGTTGCCACGCCGTCGGGAATCACGATGTTCAATTGGCCCGCCGAAGCGTACAACACCGCCGGAGTGCGGCCCGCGCCGCTGGAATCGATTAGGGTCAACTCGGAGGCAGGAGGATCTTGATCGTGCCGGAACCGCTCGCCAAGTATGGTCAAGATCGCGCCCGCCGCCGCCGGTCTGGCTTGAAACGTCGCTCCGTGCACGGGTGTCAGTTTTGTCGAGCCCGCGAAGGGCGGGCCGGGGTCTTCAGGTAATGCCGCCGCGGGCTCCGTCTCGCCTTTATAGACACGCGTAATTTCTCCCGCCAACCGCAGGTACCAGTCGCTGGGGAGCGTGAAGCCGTCGGCGTCGAGCGTTAACCAGAAGCCTTGATCGGGGGCGTCGGCGCGGCGGGACGCCAATTTGAACATCGCGGTGCTCTCGTCGACTTCGTCGAACATTGCGATCTTGAGCGTCTTCGCGCCGGCCAGTTTCGCGTTGTGGGCTTGACGCCAGAGGAACTCGCCCTTATTGCGCGGGATTTGGTTCTGCGCCGCCGTACGGTTCAGGTTGTACCAGGAGAAGCCCGGGAAAACGACGGGCATGTAGACTTGCCCG
>VFZQ01000675.1 GCA_016871135.1 Acidobacteriota bacterium
ATTGCACCGAACTGGGGAAACGGCCGCGTCAATTGGTAGCGCGACAGATTCCGGCTGATGAAAAAGTTCGTGTCGAGGAACGGCGCAAGCCCGAAGAACGGATTCGGTGTTTGCTGATCGCAAATCCCCGTATTGCCTCCAAGCATGAAGTTGCACGAGTCGCGCAGATCCGGCTCATCTTCATTAAATGTGCGCGAACTCTGCAGTTGTCGCCCGCGATTCGCCGAATACGCCAGTTCAAATCGCGAACGCGCCGACACCAGCCGCTGCACGCTGAACGAATATTGATTCGTGTGCGGGATTTCAAACCGCGAGTTGACGAAATTGAATCCCTGCCCGACGTAGGAGAGCGGCCCGCGCGAGTTGCCCGCTGGCACACGAATGCCGTTCGGAAACGGATCGTTGATCCTGTTGTTCGCCGCCGTGCGTCCTTCGTCGGCCGAGTTCGTATAGGGCGTCGACTGACTGAATCCGTTGGTCTGCAAATAGTCGTTGTTCGGATTCAGGAAGAATCGGCCCCAACCGCCGCGAATTACGGTCTTACCGTTCAGTTGATAGGCCACGCCGATACGAGGTTGAATCGCACGTCCAAATACATCGGCCGCGTGTCGCGGCGTGCCTTCGAATCCGGCGAACAGCATCGATCCCTCAATACGCTGAAAATCTTGAAACGCCGTGCGGTCGATCATTCCTTCTACGGGCGAAGCGGCCTTCGGGTCGAACCCGCGATTCATCCGGTTGAAGCGTTCTTTCGGCGGAATGTTGAAATCAAAACGAAGGCCGCCGTTGATCGTCAACCGCCGCGAGACCTTCCAGTCGTGTTGTACCCACGGCGCGTAGTAAGGGAAAAGGTAGATCGGAAACACGGCATAATTCAACGACCCCGAACTCGGCGTGCCGAGCAACCATGACGCCAGCGAGTTGCCGCTGAACTCATCCGCACGCTGGAAGTCGCGTTGCGTGAAGCCCTTGTTCGCGCTGAGCGTAAAAACATTCCCGGGGGTTTGTGTCGAGTACTGCGTCCAGCGCATATCGAGCCCCGCCCTCCATGTCCGCGCCCCCTTCACAAATGTCACGGTCGGATGCACCGTTACGGTATTTGTAATGTTGTTGCTCGGATACCGTCCCATCGAAATGTAGCTGTCGAAGGTGTATCGCCCGAACCACGAACCATACGGCAACTGGTTTAGCAGCGATGTCGGAAACCCAAGCCCCGCCATATCGAAGTCGCGATTCGCTTCGCCGCGCGATCCTTCGACATACCGCGAGAACGACGCTCGGAGGTTCAACAACAGATTCGGCGAAAGCGTCGATACCCAATCAACCACATACGCGTCATTGATGCGTTTCAGCGGATGTTGTCCGTCCTGCCCGGGCCGGTTGCGGATGCCGTTCGTGTTGCGGTCCTCGGTGCGGTCGTTCGATGCATGCCGGAAAAACATGCGGTGCATCGAGCCGAGATTCTGATCGATCTTGACGACAAAGTTGTAGAAGTCGTCGCGCGCCGGGTTGTCGCCGCCGGACAGAAAGAAGTTGGCCTGCGCGTAGTCGGTGCCTGGCGTTGTCGTGTTCGGCGTCGGAAAAAAGCCGGCGATCTTGCACGAGATCGGATTAATACGGTCTTGCGGGATCATGTTCTGCGGGAAGGGAAGCCGGTCCCAACGAGTTTGCGCGCCGGGAATTTGGAACGTCGTGCCGGGATCGTAAATCGCGATGCCCCGGCCCCGCGAATCGGCCAGCTTGCGAAAATCGCCGTCGCGCATCTCGACTGCGGGCACGCTCAACACCAACGGCTGTGGAGTCGCTTCGCGAAAGCCCTCGTAGTTCATCAGGAAAAACGTCTTGCCCTTGCCGTTGTAGAGCTTCGGCAGCATTACTGGCCCGTCCAATTGCACGCCGTACTGATCCTGAAAATGTCCGTCCTTCGGAGCCCCCCGCGCATTGTTCTGAAATGAATTCGCATCCCACGCATTGCGCCGCGCGAACTCGTAGATCGCGCCGTGAAAACGGTTCGAGCCGCTCTTCAAGACTACGTTCACAACGCCACCGGCTGTCTTGCCGAACTGCGCGTCGTAGGAGTTTGTCTGAATCTTGAACTCCTGCACCGAATCCACTGGCGGCACGTACGCGATGTTGTTCCCGCCCGCTTGCGCGTTGTTCGGTACGCCGTCCATCAGAAATTCGTTCGATCGATTCTCGCCACCGTTGATGCCCCAGTCCGCGATCGCACCGTTGTCGAACGGCCGCATGTACGCGAGCGATCCGTTGTAGTTCACGCCCGCCACCAGCATCGACAACATGAACGGATTTCGCCCATTCAAGGGCATTTCCTTGATCGTTTGTTCGTCGATAACGCCGCCGCGATCGGCCGTGTTTGCCTCCAGCAGCGGCGCTTCATCGGTCACGGTCACAGTCTCGGAAACAGTGCCAAGTTGTAGCGCCACGTCGAGCGTCGCCGACTGATTGACTTCCAATCGAATGCCACGTCGGACGAAAGCCTTGAAGCCTTCGTGCTCGGCGCGCAACTCGTAGTTGCCGGGCTTCATCAGTGCGAACGTATAATCGCCGCGCTCGGTGGATTTTACGCGAAATCGTTCCGCCGTGTCGGCGTTGATCAGCGTGAGAGTGCCTGCCGCAACGGGCGCGCCCGTCGGATCCGTTAATCGTCCTGTAAGCGTCGCACGGAACTCCTGCGCGAGTCCGAGGACAGAAACAGCGACAACCCCTAGTAAGAAACGCATAACTTTGTAAATTGTTTCACACTCGGAACGCCCGTATCGCCCACACCACGACACTCGCGTTCACCACCATGAACGCGAGAAACCATCTCACTATCCATTGCAGTCGATACGACTTCTCGGCAAAACAATCCACAGCCCACGCCAACGTAAACACATAGTTCAGGTAAATGCCGCCGCCCCAGTCGATGCCGAAAAGTTCCCGCGTCTGCCGCGCTGTCTCGCGCACCGCCACCGCGTGGCTCCACTCGTAGAAGTACGTGAACGCAAAAACGACATGCAACACATACACCGCGAACCCCGCTGTCCACAGCCGTCGAGACTGCTTCCACAACGCCACCGCGTACAGCGCCACGACGCCTCGCGCCAGCCAGATCGCAATCGCTTTTCCGGTCTCCGAGTCCAAGCTGCTAGACTACATCATCGTTAAACCGTTTCCAGTTCTTGCCATCGCCGCCGCCGCCATGGTCGGCACTCTGCCCGGCCGGACGCAAGGCCTCGGACTCATCACCGAGCCGCTGCTCGCCGATCTCCAAATCGATCGCGTCGACTACGCCGCCATCAACTTCTGGGCCACGCTCATCGGAGCGCTCTTCTGCCTTCCGTGCGGACGGCTCGCCGATCGTTTTGGCTCGCGCGCCGTACAGACCACGGTGATCGCTCTGCTTGGTCTCACGGTCATCGCGATGAGCCGCG
>VFZQ01000676.1 GCA_016871135.1 Acidobacteriota bacterium
AGGTGTTCCACAAGCACAGCTCTCCCGCTGCCCCTGCGGATTTCCCAGCATGGTGGTCTACTTTTCGACCGCCACAATCCGCCGCTCAAACGGCGTTTCGTGGTCTATTATTGCTCCGCCGTTTATATAAAGCTGCTCACATACCCCGAGCCACTCGCGGGGTTCGGAATGCTCGCCGCATTGCGCGGACTCGATCCAAGCGTCACTTCCAGCCCGTCGGGCCAGCCGTCACCGTCGGTATCGCCATTCAGCGGATCGGTCCCGTTGGTGATCTCCTGCGCGTTGGTCAGTCCGTCCTTGTCGGGGTCCTCCGTCGCGACCGATCCGCCAACGCTGATCGAATTGAACGGCGGCGGGTTCAGGATGAATCCAATCGCGGGCGTCGAGTCGGAACTCCCGGCAGGATTTGTTCCGATCAATGTCAGGCGGCCGGTGGTCGCAGAGGGGAGCGTGAAAGTCAGTGTCGCGGAGGTGCCGCCGACGTTGATTGTTGCCGAAGATGGCGCGATCGCGCCCGGCGTAAACGCGAACGTGGACCCGGTCAAGTTCGCGCCGGTAACAGTGAAGGTCGTAGCAACGTTTGCGAGCGCCGAAGTGGGCGAGATCGACGAAATCACCGGCTGCGGCCTCAACTGAATATCGCCGAGCGCGATCTGCCCGCCAGGAATCGGCGCGGTCGGCGTAGAAAACCCAGCAAGCAAGACTCCGCCGACTGTGGCCACCGCCGACACGATGATCGGCCCGCGAATCGTCGGTAGCCCGGCAATCGTGAACGTCCCGTTCGCGGCCGTCGTCGTCGAAATCCCCAGCGCACTCACCGCGGCCCCGCTCACCGGATTGTTCGACAAATCGACGACGCGCCCGGTGACCGTGGTCAGCGGATCGGGAATCACCTGCACCGTCACATTCGGAGCCGTGCCGACGTTGCCCGCGTAATCGAGCGCCGTCGCGCCGAAGGTCAGCGAAGTGGCCGCAACGGGAACCGTGTAGGTGAACTGATACGGCGCGGTCGCCGATGTGGCGATGGTCTGCCCGCCGACCAGGAAGTTCACCGAACTGACGGCGACATCGTCGGTAGCGTTGGCGGCGACGGTAATCGTTTGGCCTTGAATCAGGAAGGCCCCGGAGACCGGCGCGGTAAGCGTCACCGTGGGCGGAATGCCGAAGCCATCGGTGATGTCCTGGTACTTCCCGATCCGCAAGATGCCCGCTGCGATCAAGTAACCGTAACTGTTGTCCATCGCGATGCTGGAACTGAACGCCCCGGCGCCGAGCGTCCAGAACGCCAGCGCGGTCGGCTGCAACGGATCGGCGATACTCACAATCGGAATCGCGCGCCCGAAGGAAACGTCGGCGGTCATCGAAAGGTTGCCGACGGCCGCGACATCGACCGGCCGGCCCGCGTTCACTTCCGGGATCGACAGACCCAGAACCGGCGCGGCGGGGTTCGTAATGTTGACGGTAGTGTAGCCGCGCTGCGAGTCCGCGAGGATCACGGCGGGATGCCGCAGCAGCACGCGTTGCACGCTGCCGCCGGCCAGGGTGCCGCGCGCCTGCGGCGACGCGAGATTTGTAATATCGAGCATCTGCATTCCGCCCGCGCCGAGCGCGATCGCCGCCAGGCCCCGCCCCGTGTCCATATCCACACCCAGCGCCGGCTGCGCGGTGGGGAACTGCGAAACGACCGAGGGCGTCGCGGGCGCCGAGACGTTGACGAACGAGACCCCGCCCGCCCCCGCCGACACCGCCGCCGTCGCGCCCCGCACCGCAATGAAATTCGGCGCGCCGAGGATCGGGATGCTCGCCACAAGCTGCGGCGTCAACGGAGTCTGCACGTTGACGACCCGGAAAAACCCCGCGCTATCGGCAACCAGCACGTACTGCCCGAACGCCCGCACCGCGCTGACGCTCCCGAGACCGCCGAGCGTCGTTCGAATCGCCGGCTGCGCGCGGTTGGCGATATCGACGACAACCAGCCCGCCCGCGCCCGCCGCGACATACGCGAACGCGCCCGCCACATCGACGGCCACCGCGCCGCTCACGGTGAGCGACGAGACTTCGGTCGGCGAAAACGTCGTCACGGACCCGTTCGCCGTCGCGTTCAGATTTCCGTTGGAGACGGTGACGACGCAGGTGCCCGTTGTCCCGGCGGAAACACGCCCCTTCGTCGCGGAGAAACTGCAAATATTGAGATCGCTGGAAGAGTAGGAGGTGCGCGTATCGCCGGTCAGATCGAGCGTCGTCTTGCCGTCAATGAGATTGACGCGCCACGTCAACTGCACGAAGACATTGGGATTGACGACGCTGGTGACAAGGATGAATGTTGCGGGCGTGAGGTTCGACGAGGCCGTGGCGGCCTGGAGGTTGTAGCTCTGGCGGTCGAGCGGATTGCTGCCGGTGGTCACCTCCACGCCGTCGGGAATCAGGTCGAGGTCGGTGTCGGCGAGTAGCGGGTTCGTTCCGCGCGCGACTTCGTTGCCGTCGTTCAACCCATCGGCGTCGGAATCGGCATTGCGGAGGAACGTCCCGCGCGCGATCTCCTGGGCGTTGGTCAGATCGTCGCGGTCGAAGTCTTCCTGCGCGTCGATCGGGTTGTTCGGATTCAGGCCATTCGCAATCTCGACATCGTCCGGAATCCCGTCGCCGTCCGAATCGACATTGGACAGCGTCACGCGCGCCGTAATCATGCCCGTCGCGCCGTCGTTATTGGCTTGGATGATCACGACGCCGCTGCTGACGGCGGTGATCAGGCCGTTGGGCGAGATCGATGCGATCGCAGGATTGCTGGAGGTGTAGTTCGTCCCGGTCGAGCCGGCCGTCACATTCGCTGTGGAGTTGTTGGGATAGTTTGCGGTAACGGTCAACTGCGCCGTTTGACCAACCGTCGTCAACGCGGGGGAAGACGGCGCGAGCGTCAAGGAAGTAGGAATCTGCGACGCCGAACCGATCACGATCTCCGGCAGGTTGACGGCCGTATTCGCGCCGAGTGAAAAGAACGCCGACTCGCCCGAAGTCGTCGCCCCGCCCTGCACACACGTCGCCCGCGCCTTCACCTGCCCGAACCCCGCCGGAATATTCGGCAGCACCCACGAGCCATCCGCATTCGCCCGGACACAGCGGTTCAGCACGCAGACCGTGCAGTTCTGGTTCAACTGCGCCCAGGCACACGCCGGCGCGATCAGGAAAAGCGCCGCAACTGTGCCGTGTGTCCGCATTGTTTACTGCTTGGCTATCAGCACCTCATTCACAAGCTCCGCCAGCGCCTGCACGCTCGGCACGCCGTCGATGCGCTTGCCGTTGACAAGAATCGCCGGGCTCCCGCGAATCCCTCGCCCCAGCCCGCTCACCACGTCCGCCTCCACGCGCGGCGCGTACTTGTGCGCCTGCAAGTCGGCGGCGAAAGCGGCTTCGTCCAATCCC
>VFZQ01000677.1 GCA_016871135.1 Acidobacteriota bacterium
CTTGAGCGTCTTCGCGCCAGCCTGCTTCGCGTTGTGGGCTTGACGCCAGAGGAACTCGCCCTTATTGCGCGGGATTTGGTTCTGCGCCGCCGTACGGTTCAGGTTGTACCAGGAGAAGCCCGGGAAAACGACGGGCATGTAGACTTGCCCGCGCTGCGATGTGAGCGCGAGGTCGGGCTGCAGGCGCTCTGTGCGCCAGCGGTCGGCGGCCGCCAGTGAGTTGTAGCGTCCAACCGTCCAGGGCTGAATGCCGTTCATGGCCTGGTAAACGCCGGTCCAACGCGGGTCAGTGGCGGCATCGTTGGAAAGTGTTCTCCAATAGGCCGGAGTGCCGCCGATGTAAGTGACGCCGGCCGTGTCGCGAAACCATTCGATCAGGCGCAAAGCGGCGTCGGGGTCGCTTGGTGGATGCCGGGTGCTGTTGAGTCCGATCCCCCACACACTGAGCACCGGCTTACCGCCATGGCGCAGGTAGCCGGGATGAGCCGTCAGGCCCAGCGTTTCCACCAGGTATTGCCAATCGGCTTGCAGCGTCGCGACGACGGTGGCCGCATTCGCGCCGCTGATGTCATATTCCAATGCGAAGACGCGGCCATAGCGCCGGGCGGCGGCCATTACATTCTTCAGCACCGCGTCTCCGCTGGACCGGCTGCCAGGTATATCGGTCACGAATCGTTGGACGAGCACGCCGTCCAACCCGTACTGCCGCATCCAGCGAAAATGGCGGTCCACTGTCGCGCTGTGGCCGGAACTGAACAGGTGCGCGGGATTCGCGCCGATCGTCATTCCGGGTACGGGGCAGGTCTCGCCCGGCTCGAATTCACGGAGGTCCGGATACATGTCGACGGTGAGTGTTGCCGCCGATGGCGTGCCGTTCGCCCAATGGCGCCAGTTGGTCCCCATCGTTCCGCCGCCGGGGCAGCGAAACCAGCCCTGGTAACCGAACAGAACTTTGCCGTCCAAGGTTGACGGATCCGGGGTTTGCTCGCTGGCGATCGCCGCCAGGGAAAAGATTATGAGGAAACGCCGCATCGTTAGGACCAGCCTAGCGCACCTGGGGGATGGCGATTCCCAGTTGCTATAGTAAACAAACAGAGAGGTTGTCGTTTGTCATGAAATTCGTACTTTCCTTAGCGGCGCTTTGCGCCAGCGGCGCGTTTGCGCAGTCGATTACGGGATCGATCACCGGCATCGTTTCCGACAGCAGCGGTTCGGTGATCCCGGGCGCGCAAGTGAGCGTTACCAACATCGGGACCGGTATTCGTTCGACCGCCACCACCGATGCCTCCGGCAACTACAGCATCCCGCTGCTACCGCGCGGCAACTATCGTCTCGAATCGACGGTGCAGGGTTTCAAACGCTTTGTGCGAGAGGGAATCGAACTTTCTGTACAGCAAACGGCCCGTATCGACATTCAATTGACGGTTGGTGAAGTGGTCGAATCGGTGGTCGTCAACGCCGAGGTCGCGCGACTGGAGACTGAGAATGCAACGCTGGCCAAAGTGGTCGATAACCGTTCGATCGTCAATCTCCCGCTGAACACGCGCAACGTATATAGCCTTGTCTTTCTGACGCCGGGCGTCACCGGAAGCGTGGGCAACAGCTACGGCGAAATGCGGTATTCGGTTAATGGCGCCCGCGCCCGCACGATGGACACGATGATCGACGGCGTGTCGGCAGCGCATCCTACGGTGAACGGGTTCAACGGTATTTCGGTATTCCCGTCGGTCGATGCCGTCGAAGAATTCAAGCTGCTCGGGGCCGATTACCCGGCCGAATTCGGGCGCAGCCTGGGCAGCGTGCTGAACGTCGTCTTCAAGTCCGGCACCAACAAGTGGCATGGATCCGCCTACGAGTTTCTGCGCAATTCTAAACTCGACTCCAACAACTTTTTCGATAACCGGCGCGGCCAGCCACTGCTGAGTTATAAACGCTCGCAGTTTGGAGGCGTCTTCAACGGCCCCATCATTCAGAACAAGACTTTCTTCATGGTGTCGTTCGAAGCTCTGCGCGAACGGCGCGCGTCTTCCACGTTGACTTCGGTTCCCACTGCGCAAGAACGCACGGGCGACTTCTCGGCCACCCGTACCGCGACCGGGCAGTCGATCACGATCTACGATCCTTTCGCGGGCAATCGCGTTCCGGCGGCGCGGTTCGATCCGGTTGCCGTCAACACGATGAAATTTTATCCCGCCCCGAACACCGCTCCGACCGGCCAGAGCAACAACCAGCAGAATTTCGGTGCGAGCGCCTCGAAGCCGCTCGACATGACGATGTCGGATTATCGTGTCGATCAGGTGATCTCGCCCAGCCAGCGGTTCTTCGCACGGTATTCGACGCGCCTCAACGACGACCGGGCGACGCAGTTCTTCCCCAACGATCTCGAAAAGGCCGAGGGCCGTATCAATCAGGAAGACCACGTTCATGGCGCGGTGGCCGACTACACCAATTCGATTTCACCCACGATGGTACTGAACGCGCGCGTGGGTTTTGCGCGGACGCTGTATGTTTTCGCCAACCAGGGTCTCGGTTTTGTTCCCTCGTCGCTCGGCTTGCCGGGCTACATCGACACCGCCGTCGATTTCCTTCAGTTTCCCGGTTTCAGTGTCACCGACTATCGCGGCCTGGGCGGCGGCGATCACCGCAAGAACGCTTTCATGACCTATACCGCGGTGGCGAATCTCACTAAGACGCGTGGCAGCCATACCCTGAAGACAGGCGTCGACATCCGGCTCATGCGCGTCAACGTGAACGAAGGCCGCAATGCCAGTTCTTACAGCTTCACGCGCTCGATGACACAAGGTCCGAATCCCAATCAATCCAGTGCGACGACAGGGAACGGATTCGCGTCGCTCTTGCTCGGCACCGGCAGCAGCGGATCGCTACAAGCGAATTATAAAAACGTAGCGACGCAGAGCCCTTACTACGCCGGCTACTTCCAGGACGACTGGCGCGTGAACAGCAAACTCACGCTGAGCCTGGGCCTGCGATACGACATCGACATTCCTCGAACGGAACGATTCAATCGCACCAATATCTTCGATCCGCTCGTGTCCAACCCGGCTTCGGCCGTTTTGCCGGGTCTCCAAGGTGGACTGGTGTTCGTCGGCGTCGACGGCCGTCCGCGCGAGCAGTTTGTCGCCGATAAAAACAACATCGCGCCGCGCTTTGGCCTCAGCTGGCAAGCGCTGCCGAAGACCGTGTTGCGCCTCGGCTACGCGCACGTCTACGGGCCGTCACAGCAAGCCGCGGCCGGAACGATCGGCACGATGGGTTTCCGCGTCGATAACACCTGGGTCGCGTCGCTGGACGGCATTACGCCGAACGATTTGCTGCGCAACCCGTATCCGCGCGGCGTGGCGCAGGTGACGGGCGCCTCGGCCGGCGCGCTGACGCAGTTCGGCAACAGCATCGAAGCGA
>VFZQ01000678.1 GCA_016871135.1 Acidobacteriota bacterium
AGTATTTTCAATACATCGTGCCTTGCGGCCTTACGAGACCCGTAACGTCTCTACGGGCGCTGGGCATCGCGGCGGGGCATGATGAAGTCAAGGCAGCGCTGCGATCGAACTTTGCGAAAGTGTTTGGCTACGAAACGGAGAATTAAGGCATGACTGATGTCGTAATGCCCCAGATGGGCGAATCGATTGTCGAAGGGACTCTGACCCGCTGGTTGAAGAACCCGGGTGATCGCGTCGAGCGCGATGAACCGCTATTTGAGATCTCGACCGACAAGGTGGACACCGAGATTCCGTCGCCCGCTGCCGGTGTGCTCGCCGAGGTGCTGGTCGAAGCGGGGAAGACCGTCGCGATCAATACGGTAGTTGCGAGGATCAGTGACGGGGCCGCCGCGCCTGCTCCGGCGCCGGTTGCGCAAGCCGCCGCGCCTGTCGCGCCTCCGCCTCCGGCACCCGCTCCCGTCGCCGCACCCTCTCCTGTCGCCGCGGCTCCGGCTTCTTCTCCCACGCCCGCTTCGGAAGATCTTGGCCCGCTATCGCCGCTGGTTCGAAGGATCGCGCGCGAGAACAATATCGACTTGAGCTCGGTGACTGGCACTGGCGCCGGTGGACGAATCACAAAAGACGATGTGCAAGCGGTTGTGACGAAGCCCGCGGCTGCGCCCGCGCCTGTCGCCGCCCCGCCGGCCGCGACCCCGGCTCCTGCTTACGCTCCGCCTCCGCCGCGCGCCGAAGCGGCGAAGATCCGCGTCGAACCGATGTCGACGATGCGTAAGAAGATCGCCGAACACATGGTGCATTCGAAGCAGACTTCGGCGCATGTGACGACGGTTCACAAAGTCGACATGACCAATATCGCGAAGATCCGCGACAAGGCGAAGGGCGCGTTCCAGGCGCAGTACGGCTTCAGCCTTACGTTCCTGCCGTTCGTGGCTGCTGCAACTTGCAAGGCGCTGCGCGAGTTCCCGATTCTGAACGCGTCGATCGATGGCGGCAACATTCTCTATCACTCCGATATCAACATAGGCGTGGCGGTTGCACTCGATAACGGCAGCGGTCTGATTGTGCCGGTGATCTCGAACGCGGATGAGAAGAACGTGACCGGTTTGCAGCGGTCGATTGTCGATTTGGCCGCGCGCGCGCGGTCGAGACAGTTGAAGCCCGATGAAGTGAAGGGCGGCACGTTCGCGATTACGAACTTCGGCTCGTTCGGCAGCGTGTTCGCGACGCCGGTGATCAATCAGCCGAACGTGGCGATCCTCGGCGTCGGTACGATCGAGAAGACGCCGGTCGTGATCAACGATGGTATTGCGATCCGCTCGATTTGCTATCTCGCTCTCACGTTCGATCATCGTTTGATCGACGGTGCCCTGGCGGATATGTTCACCGGGCGCGTGAAGCAGATCCTCGAAAACTGGACCGATTCAGTTTTGTAAGCCATGCTTCTAGCGGCCACAGCGTTGTTGGCCTTGCTCGATCAAATCGAGCAAGCCGCGAGCGCCGAGCCGCCGCTGTTTCAAGTCGAGACGTTACTACAGGCCGCCGATGCGTTGACCGACACCGCGCATCGGCGGCGTTTTCTTGATGGAGCGCTGGCGGCGATCAGCGGGCTGCGGCATGAGCCTTCGCGTTATGCGTTTCAGGCCGGCGCGGCGCGATTGATGGCGCGCGACGATTTCGAAGAAGCCACGCGGCTGTGCCGGCAGATACCGGCGGCGCAGAAGGCCAAGTCGCGCTGTTGGGTGTTCCTGATCGATCATTCGAAGGGCCAGCGAAATCTATATGAAGAGGCGTTGCAGGATGGCGCTTACTACTTGCCGTCGATTGTGAAGATCGTCGACACGCGGCTGATGAGTCTGTTGATGACGGAGTTTCCGCGGCGTGATCCGTCGTATGAGGATCTGCAATTGCTGCAACAGTGCGCCAAGGCGGTAGCCGAGTCCAATCCGGCGCTGGCTGAAGAGGCGCTGGCGTTGTTGCCGAAGAAATTGCCCGAGGCGCCGAAGCCGGCGAACGATACGCTGCCGGTGGTCAAGCCACTCATGGATCGGGCGGACGAGGAGAGTGTGACGGACGCGGAGCGATCGCGGTTGTTCCGGCGTGTGCTCGATATCAGCGATGATATCGCTGATATTAACGAGCGCATGATGCACCAGGGCGCAATCGCGGCTTGCTATGCGGCGCATGGCGAGGAAGCGGTTGGTGCGCGAGCGGCGTCGATGCTGCACAAGACGTTCGAACTGGCGTGCAAATGCGAAGATATTCAGTGCGATTCGTTGGAAGAGCGCGCGGACTGCTCGGACTCGATCGACACATTCGCGGAGTTCCTGCACGAGCAGCAGGTGGACTACGCGGCATTGCGCATCCGGCATCCGTCGCTGGCGGCGCGCACGTTGATCGTGAAGCTGAAGGAGGCGGTGAAGAAATGACCGGCAAGCATGTGTGCGAGTGGGCCGCGGCAACGCTGGCGGAAAACGCGCGGAAGATCGACGTTTGTCTGGCGAAACTGTCGAACGATCAAGTCTGGGAGCGAGGCAGCGCCGACGAAAACGCGATCGGGAATCTCGTTCTGCACCTGTGCGGGAATGTCACGCAGTATTTTGTGAGCGGCGTCGGCGGCGCGGCCGATACGCGGGAACGGGACGGCGAGTTCAATGCGACAGGCGGAGTCGATGTCGAAGTTCTGCGATCGTTGCTGGCTCGTACGATGGCGGACGTTGCCGGCGTTCTTGCCGCGGTGGCCGAAGAACGGTTGATGGTTGTGATTCGTGTGCAGAACCGTGACATCACGACGATCCACGCGATCTTGAAATCGACCGAACATTTTGGCATGCACACGGGGCAGATCATCGCGGCGACAAAGCGGTTGACGCAGCAGCCGACGGGGTTCTTTACGCACAACCGGGGGCGCGCGTGAAACCGGCGCTGTTGTTGCTCGCGGCGACGCTGTGCGCGCAAGCGCCCGATGTGTGGGCGCCGATGCGAAGGTTTATCGGAGCGTGGGATGGCGAGACGAACGGCCAGCCCGGGAAGGGTACGAGCATCCGCGAGTACCGGTTCGTTTTGGGCGGCAAGTACATCGAAATAAGGAACAAATCGGTGTATCCCCCGCAAGCGGCCAATCCGAAAGGGGAAACGCACGAGGACTGGGGCATGATCAGTTTCGACAAGGCGCGGAAAAAGTTCGTTCTGCGGCAGTTTCATGTCGAGGGATTCGTAAATCAGTACGCGGGCGGCGAAGACCTTCGCTTCGAGTCGGAGGCGATCGAAAATATTCCGCCCGGATACCGCGCGCGAGAGACCTACGTTTTCGACGGAGACGATGCGTTTGTCGAGCGATTCGAATTAGCCGCTCCAGGCAAAGCGTTCGAGGTTTACACGGAGGCGAGGTTCCGGAGACGATAAGTTCGGGTTGCTGAACGG